>CAJKFZ010000032.1 GCA_905199285.1 uncultured Ruminococcus sp. | reverse complement strand
CTTTATATGCAGATAAATAAATACTGCCACATTGAATCAATAGGTTACAAGAGAGGAAAATTTTATGAAGGTTAAAGAATCGCTTCTTAAAGCCCTCGCTGAAGCAAACGGCGAATACATTTCCGGAACAGCTCTTGCAGAAAAGCTCGGAGTAAGCCGGAATGCAGTCTGGAAGGCTGTCAAAGCTCTTGAAGCAGAAGGATATAAAATTATTTCATCCCCCTCAAAGGGATATACTTTCGATTATGACAACAATCGTCTTTGCGAGGAACTTATCCTTTCAAAGCTTGAAACAAAAGAGCTTGGGAGAAATCTTAAAATATACAAAGAGGTTGAATCGACCAACATCACCGCAAAAGAACTCGCCGCTGCCGGAGCTGTTCACGGAACGGCTGTTATCACCGATACTCAGACTATGGGCAAGGGCAGACTCGGAAGACAGTTCGTTTCCCCTGCCGGAACGGGAATGTATATGAGCGTTATCATCCGTCCGAATCTTCCGATCGAATCAGTTCCGCTTATAACTCCGGCAGTCGCTGTTGCGGCGGCAGAAGCAACGGAGAAGCTGTGCGGACATGAGGTTCAGATAAAGTGGGTGAACGATCTTTATATGAACGGCAAAAAAATCTGCGGTATACTTACGGAAGCGTCTCTTGGTCTTGAGATGAAGTCTCTCGATTACGCTGTTATAGGCATCGGGATAAACGTCCTCAGCGTTGCCGATTTCTTTTCTGAGGAACTTCGTCAGACTGCTACGTCGGTCGAGGATGAAACAGGCGTTAAAGTTGACCGCAACGCAATTTGTGCCGCTGTACTCAATAGTCTTGAACAGCGTCTTGAAGAGATCGAAAGCCGCAAATATCTTTCGGAATACCGCCGCAGAGAGTATCTCACAGGTAAGCGTATCACCGCTGTTGTAGACGGAAAAACCATTACCGGAAGCGCAGTCGGCATCGACAACAATGCAAATCTTATGATAGAAATGCCGAACGGCGATATCAGATATCTGAATGCCGGAGAAGCTAATCTGTGCCGCCTTAAACGATGAAAGCGAGGGAAATTTATGTCTACTCCGCATAATAATGCAGAAAAAAATGATATAGCAAAAACCGTCCTCATGCCGGGAGATCCTTTAAGAGCCAAATTTATTGCAGAAAATTATCTTGAAAATCCCTTCTGCTATAATGAAGTTAGAGGAATGCTCGGCTATACCGGAACATATAAGGGAGTTAAAGTCTCCGTTCAGGGAAGCGGCATGGGTATGCCGTCTATCGGGATATACTCCCACGAACTTTTCAACGAATACGATGTTGAAAATATCATAAGAGTCGGAACTGCCGGAGCAATTTCCGATAAAGCAAATCTTCGGGACTTGATTATCGGTATGAGCGCAAGCACTAATTCCTCTTATGCTTCACAGTATCGTCTGCCCGGAACTTACGCTCCGACAGCTTCGTGGAAGCTCCTCTCAGCCGCAGTTTCTTCCGCAGAAGAAAAGGGATGCGTTTACCACGTTGGAAATATTTTCTCAAGCGATACTTTCTATGACGACGCAAACAGTCTTGCCGAGTGGCAGAAAATGGGAGTCATCGGAATTGAAATGGAAGCCGCTGCGCTTTACATGAATGCGGCAAGAGCCGGCAAAAACGCTCTTTGCATTTTAACCGTTTCCGACTGTCCTTTGAAGGGACTTTCAACGACCGCTCAGGAACGTCAGGCGAGTTTCCGTGATATGATGGAAATTGCACTTGAAACAGCGCTTAAAGTTTCAGAATAGCCAAAAAGAACGAACCGATAATGGTTCGTTCTTTTTATAGCATTACCTCTCTGCCGTCTCTGATTGTTAACGTCTTTAATTTAAAGTATTCTGTTCCCTATACTCTTTTCAAAGGAGCGTTCATTCTATGAGCATTCTGCCCTAATTATTTACAATACCTCTTTACGAGGTAATGTAAATAATTAATATCGGGTTTCCAAAGGGGATGTACTCCCCTTTGGCAGGTGTACGGGTAACTCCCCACAGTGTGGGGAGATGTCGGCTTGCCGACAGAGGGGACGGGCGACCGTTGGGAGCAGCGTCCCCGCTTAAGTTAACGGCATTACCAACCGAAATCCCATTTATTTTGTACCGTCAAACATATAAATGAATTTTACGTTTCCATCCATATTCTCGGAAATGCCGGAATAGCTGTTATATTCCTTTGCCGCATTCTGCACAGCCTTGAAATTTTCGATGATGTTCGGAAGATTATCGTTTATTGCTCCGGTAAGAACCGCAATTCCCTCATCGTTGAACTTTATCATGCCGTCGTTAAGCTCCTTTGCACCGTCTTTAAGCTGTGATACGCCATCGATAAGAGCCTTGCTGCCGTTTTGCAGTGTAAGGATTCCCGAATTGAGTTCTGATGCTCCGGAAGAAAGTGATGAAGTTCCGCTTCCAAGCTTGAGAATTGACTGATAGAGCGTATTTGCACCGCTGTTGAGCTGTGAGCTGCCGTTATAAAGCTGAGCAAGACCGCCGTCGAGCGTCAATGCGCCATTGCCAAGCTCTCCGAGACCGCTTTCAAGAGCTGCCGCACCGTCTGAAAGTCTGAATAGACCGTTATTAAGGTCTACCGCTCCGTCAGCAAGACGAGTGATTCCGCTGTTAAGTTCATATGCTCCGCCGGAAAGCTGATCAAGTCCTGCTGAGAGCGAATCAAGACCGCCGATAAGACCTGTACTGCCGTTTGCAAGAGTCCCTATACCCGAATCAAGCGTTGCCGCACCCTGAGAGAGCGTTCCTGCGCCCTGTGAAAGCTGTGCGGACGAACCTGAAAGCTGTGACGCTCCGGCTGCAAGAGCCTTTCCGCCGTTATCGAGAGATTCAAGTCCCTGACTGAGCGCCGCAGAGCTGTTCTGAGCCGTTGTAAGACCTGCTGAAAGCTCTTCAAGTCCACCGTTTAACTGCTGTGAACCGGTCTGTATCGTTGCCGCACCGCTGTAAAGAGAGCCTCCCTCGCTCATTGAAGCTGCAATCTGCTTCTGAGCTTCTATTGTCTGCTGGAGAGTTCCTATAGCCACGGCTATCTCGTCAGACGGATTCTGTTCATATAATCCCTGCAAAGCGGCAAGAGCCTGTTCGTTGGCTGAAATAGTCGCATTAAGAGAAGTTCCTGCCGTGCTGAGTCCGCCGGACAGAGCTGCTGCGCCCTCTGAAAGGTCAGAAGCTCCGGCAGCGAGCGAATCTGCTCCGGTTTTGGCAGTTGAAATACCAGCTGAAAGGGAATCTGCTCCGGTTCTTACTTCCGAAATTCCTGCCGATATCTGGTTTGCCGAACCGCTTAACGCATAAGCGCCGTCACTGAGAGCCTTTGCTCCGCTTGCAAGCTCGGACGAACCGTTTTTCACCTGTGAACTTCCTGCTGTAAGGGAATCCATACCTCCGGTAAGCTGAGAAGCTCCGCTTTTAAGAGCCGAAGCGCCGTCGTCTACCTGTGTAAATCCGGCAACGAGAGCGTCCGAACCCATTTTAGCGTCGCTGAGTCCGCTGCTGAGAGCTTCTGCTCCGGCGCTTGCAGATTGAAGTCCTGCATTAAGCTCGGACGAACCGGAGCTTACCTGTTCGATACCGCCTGCTATTGCGGAAGAACCGTCCTTCGCCGTTTTCAGTCCGGAAGCAAAAGTGCCTGTAGAATCGGAGAGCGTTTTTGCTCCGCCGGCAAGAGCTTTCGAGCCTGAATTGAGTTCGTCTGCTCCGTTTTTCAATTGAAGAGAACCGGAGGCAAGCTTATCAATGCCGTCCGTGAGATCTCCGGACTTGTCGGAAAGCTGTTTTATTCCGTCATAAAGAGCCGCAGTTCCGTCGCAGAGCTGCTCTGCGCCATCACTTAATTCTTTAAGCTTATCTTTAAGTTCATCCAAATCGGATGTATCATCCAGTTCAAGATCTGCAAAAGCTTCATTAGAAATAGCAGTTACGGACGAACCCATTTCAAAATTGGTAACATCTGCAGATATCTCAAATGTTTCCGGCAGACTGACATCAAATCCCTCTATCTCGTCAAGACCGAGGCTGTCGGCGAGTCCCGGGAAAGCGATTCCGACAACGATAAGCCTTTCGCCGTCTGAGATGACCTTTCCGTTTTCTGCCTCAACGTTCACAAATTTATCGGTATCGAAAACAGCCGCACTTGCCGCAAGGAAAGGCACATTTATCTCCTTTTCTTTTCCGTTTACGAGCTGAACCGACTTCTGATTGTTCTTATATGTCCAGCGAATGACGAGATGACCGCTTTTGCCGACAATGCTCTCCGGTGAAACCTCTTTTCCGTCAAGGAAATAAGTCATAGTAACGTCAACAGGAAGCTGTTTGTCGGAGTTGCCCTTATAGTAAATATCACTTCCGTCCGCAGACCAGTTAAGCTCCTCACCGTTCACCGTGAAGCTCTCATCTCCCTTAACATTCACAATATCGCTTAAAGAGGAAATATCGCTTATCGAATCAAGCGCAGGAGTATTTTTAAGCCAGTCGCTTACCAATATATTTTTGATAGAAGAATTATTGTTGCAGAGAACATAAACAGTCTCGTCCTTATAAGCGGAGTTTCCGGAAGAACTTCTTGCCATTTCAGCAGTTTCCGTATTCTTCTTTTCTGAATTTTCAGGAGCGGAGTCTGTTTTCTCGTTATTTTTTGCATACGCTATAGAGCCTGTTGCTCCGGCAGAAATTGCAACGGCAATAACTCCGGCTGCGATTTTTCTGAAATTATTCGTATTCATAAAATTATCTCTCCTTTAATTGATTTCAACGGTTTGTTTATTTAAGTTAGCTTTATTTTTCTTTGGAAGAAATCCTGCACTCGTTTTGCAGATGATTTTGTCAAACACCATAAACATTGACGGAAGAACGCCGATAACGATCACCATCGAGATTATAGCTCCTCTTGCAAGAAGCATACAAAGCGACGAAATAAGCCCGATATCCGAGTAAACTGCAACGCCGATAGTTGCCGCAAAAAATCCGAGAGCAGATGTTATTACAGACTTGATAGACGTGCTTAAAGCGATATGAACGGATTCTTTTTTATCCTTTCCGCTGCTTCGCTCGGTCTTGTATCTTGTCGTCATAAGAATAGCGTAATCGACAGTTGCTCCAAGCTGTATCGTTCCGATAACCACAGAAGCGATAAACGGAAGTTCCGTTCCACTGAAGAACGCTATTCCGAGATTTATCATGATAGCCAGCTCGATAACCGAAACAAGAATTATCGGAAGCGTTATAGACCTGAAAGTTATTGCAATGATAAGGAAAATTACCGCTATTGAAAGTATGCTTACAACCTTGAAATCCTTGTCGGTTATTTCAATAAGATCTTTCGTTGCCGGAGCTTCTCCGATAAGCATTGCCTTGCTGTCATATTTTTCAATGATATCGTTTATCTGATTTATCTGAGTGTTTACCTCGTCGGAAGCAACCTTATATTCCGAACCGATAAGCATAAGCTGCCATTCATCGTTTTTCAGAATTTCCTTGACGGAATCGGGAATAATTTCTTCAGGGATCGCAGGTCCTACCAGTGAATTGAATCCAAGAGCCATCTGAACTCCGTCAGTATTTTCAATTTCGCTTATCATACGGTCTGCTTGCTTTGCGTCAAGGGAAGAATCGGCAAGAAGAATATGAGTGCTGTTCATGCCAAATTCTTCTTCAAGCTTTGAATTTGCGATCATGCTGTCGAGATCAGCGGGAAGAGTGCTGTCAAGCTTATAATAAACATCGTAATTATTATTGCCATACACTGCCGGGATAAGAAGAACTACAGCCGCCGTAAGGAAAAGTCCGCAGTGCTTTATAATAAACGATGACGTTCTTTTGAAGGAAGGAAGAAAATCTCTGTGAGAAGTTTTTGAGATAGCCTTTTCAAAAATAAGTATCATTGCCGGAAGAACTGTTACGCAAGCAATTACTCCGCAGACAACTCCCTTTGCCATTACTATTCCGAGGTCGAGTCCGAGAGTGAAGCTCATGAAGCACATTGCAAGGAATCCGGCAACCGTAGTAAACGAGCTGCTAACAACGGATGTTATCGTATTTGCAATAGCGTGAGCCATAGCCTCCTGCTTGTTATCAGGATAGTGCTGGAGCTGTTCCTTATAGCTGTGCCAGAGGAAAATTGAGTAGTCCATCGTAACGCCAAGCTGTAAAACAAGCGCAAGAGACTGAGTTAAAAACGATATCTCGCCGAGTACGAAGTTTGTTCCAAGATTCCATACAATAGCAACTCCGATACTGAGCATGAAGAAAACAGGGATCAGGAAAGAATCCATAGCTATCATAAGAACGATACTTGTAAGAATAACCGCTATAATCGCATATATGATCGTCTCGCTCTGCGAAAGCTTTTTCATATCGAGCGTGATTGCCGACATACCGCTTATGAAGCATTGTTCAGAGGTTATGTCTCTCATTTCTTCAATAGCATCCAGAGTTCCGTCGGCTGAGGTCGTATCATCGAAGAAAACAGCCATCATGGTTGTATCGTCTTTATTGAAGAAATCGTAGATGTTGTCCGGAAGAACCTCTTTTGGAATATCAAGACCTATCATCGACTGATAGCAGACAACATTTGAAACGTGGTCCACTTCCGCAATTTTATCGGCAGTTTCCGCAACATCCTTATCGCTCATTCCCTCGACCATAACGAAAGAAAATCCGCCCTGACCGAACTTGTCGATAAGAATATCCTGCCCCTCCATAGTGGCGATATCCTTGGGCAGATATGCAAGAATATCGTAATTTACTCTTGTGTTAATGAATCCTATTGCACATGGTATCATCAGAAAAACGCCGATAATAAGGATCAGAATCCTGTGCTTTGCGATCCATTCTCCGAATTTAAGCATAAAATCGTTCCTTTCGTTTTAATTTGGTACGCCGGGAAAACGTTGAACCGGCGTACCTTTTATGGAGATTAGGAATCAACAACTGACCGCAGGTCATTTGTCTCTATCGATAGTATATTATAAAAATGACCGTTAGTCAATATGTTTTGAAGAAAAAATGACCTAAAGTCATAAATTTCGTCCGTCTGCACAAAAATGCTCATTCCAATTAATGACTATTAGTCAATTTATCCGACTTGACAATTCCTGTCGATTTGGATTATAATGGAATGAGCAGTTATTTGTCAAATTAAATTTTAAGGAGCGTATAAAAATGGGAAAGGTTGATTCCAATAAAAAACAAAAGGAAAATTCTCTTCTTAAAACTGCCTTTGAATCGTTTACAACAAAAGGCTTCAGCAAAACCTCTATCTCGGATATCGTAAACAAAGCCGGAGTCGCCAAAGGAACGTTTTACCTCTATTTCAAAGATAAATACGATATCCGCAATAAGCTTATCTCACATAAATCAAGTCAGCTTTTCCGCAATGCTGCCGATGAGCTTGAAAAAAACGGCGAAGCCCTTGATTTTGAAGAAAAGATCATTTTCATAATTGATAATATAATAAATCAGCTCAACGAAAATCAATCTCTTCTCACCTTTATTTCAAAAAATCTGAGCTGGGGAATTTTTAAATCGGCTCTGACCTCGCCAACGCTGGACGATGACGTTAATTTTTCGGACGTTTACAACTCTATGCTCAGCGAAGCTCCGTATGAATTCAAAAATCCGGAAATAATGCTGTTTATGATAGTCGAGCTTGTTTCGTCAACCTGCTACTCTGCTATCCTCTACAGCGAACCCTGCGATATTTCCGAGCTTAAACCCTATCTTTTTGAAACGGTAAGACTTATCATCAACCAACAGAAAAAATCCGTTTAACAAAAAAAGATTCAGCAATTTAGCTGAATCTTTTTGCTTTGAAATGTGAGTTATTAACAAAATATTTTCTTGAAAGTATAAATTTTACGTTTAATATTGACATTTCCATTTTTTTATGATAAATTTAAAGTAATAAATTTATAAAGGAGTTTGATTATCTATGAAGATTTTCAAGAAAGCGCTGTCCGCTGCCTCTGCGGCTGCTATAACATTTACAGTCGGCGCTTCAAGCATCGGTATCAGCGGCAGTTTAGGCTCTGCCGACGCTGCCGGAAGCATGACAGCTATCGACCTCGTAAACGATATGGGGCTTGGCTGGAACTTGGGCAACACATTCGACAGCTGGAATACCGCCAGCTATAAAACTCAGCCCGACGGCTATGTTGACAATGAAACCGGTTTCGGCAATGTTACAACAACTAAGGCAATGATCGACAAGATTCATGAATACGGCTTCAACAGCGTAAGAATCCCGATCACATGGTATGAAAATACCAATTCATCTACATTCGATATCAACGACAAATACCTCGCACGTATCAAGGAAGTTGTCGATTACTGCTATGCAAACGATATGTATGTAATTATCAATATGCACTGGGATTGGGAAAGCGGCGGCTCTCTCTGGCTCAACAAGGGCGAAGCTGCGCTCGATCAGTTCAACACAATGTGGAAAGAAATCGCTACATACTTCAAGGACTACGACAATCACCTTGTTTTCGAGGATATGAACGAGGTTACTTTCGATTACAGCGTTCTTAATAAGTTCAATCAGAGCTTCGTTGACGTGGTTCGTGCAACAGGCGGAAACAACCAAGATCGTCTGCTTCTCCTCGCAGGAGCCAACGCCGACCTTACAAAAACCTGTAATGCAAGCTATATTGTTCCCGATGACGATATGCTCGCTGTAGACATTCATTATTATACCCCTCCCACGTTCTGCGTTATGAAGCAAAATGATAACTGGGGCGGAACTCTTCCAGCAACTACATGGGGAACAAGCGCTGAAAAAACAGACCTTGCCAACAACTTCGCAAAGCTTAAAACCAATTTTGTCGATAAAGGCATTCCTGTAATCATCGGAGAATACGGTGTTCTCACAAACGAGGGCAAGGAACAGGAATCTATCAGAGATTTCGTTAAAACTGTTGCCGGAACTGCTCTCAGCATGAACGGTATGGCAGGCTATCTCTGGGACGACAGCGATTCCGGCGGACATAAGTATTTCAGCAGAAAGAACCTCTCTTTCTTCGATGAAGAGATCGGTAAATCGTTTATCGAGCTTTCCGGCAGCGGCTATAATCCCGGAACTATGGACTGGGTTTCAACCACTGTTGAACAAACAAAAGATAACTCCGGAAATCCTGTAGCAGGCTCTTATCAGATAACCGTAGGATCTTCCTCAAAGGTTAAGATCGACCTTAGCTGCGATAAAACAAGAGTAGGCGGAACAGCCACTCTCAGCTACTGGGATAAAAATGCAAATTCCGGCAAAGGCTCGTGGGTTCAGAACGGACTTTACTGCAATATTTCGATCAATGAAGACGGTGTTGTTGAAGTAAACCAGACCGATTCAAATTATGAAGAGGTTCTTAACTACGGCTATATCGAAATTCCTCCGGAAGTGGATACAGATACTGTTCAGTTCCAGATCATGTATGCCGGATATGCCGATGCAGACGGAAACTGGTTCAATATGAATTCAAGCGAATATCCTGCCGTTTCCAAGGCTTATATCGAAGGAATTGTCGATCCCGGTCAGACAACAACAACTACTACCACCACTACAACGACCACTACTACAAAGGGCGGAGATACAACAACTACAACTACTTCAGCAGAAGGTGTTAACGGAAACGCTTATATCGCCGGTATGCTCGGCGCTGAATCATGCTGGAGCATTGACGATGTTAATGATAAGTCTACCACTGCTGCCATTACAAAGGATGGTCAGTATTCAGTTGAATGGGTTCTTACAGAAGGCGGTACAGATACCGTTCAGTTCCTTTCTGTTGTAATCAATCCTGCCGGAACTGTTGAAAACTTCACAACAGATTCGCTTCCAAGCCTTGCCGTTACTCTTGACGAGGTCTGGATCGACGGCGTTCAGCTTACTGATTACACTGCAAGCGAAAATGCCATCAATACACGTTACTATGAAGGCGCAAATAATCCTGGTGTTACAAGAATTTATCTCCGTGACGACTGGGGTTCAAAAGTTGCAGACCTTCCCGGCGATACTGTAATTACTCAGAGCGTTAAGGTAGTTTTCACTGTTAAAGGCGTTGACGCCGGATATACAGAGAACAAAACTCTTTACGGCGACGCTAACTGCGACAAAAAAGTAGATATGTCCGACGCTGTTCTTATCATGCAGTCACTTTCCAACCCCGATAAGTATGGTCTTGAAGGTTCCGATGCGAGCCATATTACAGAACAGGGTATGCTTAACGCTGACGTTTATGAAAACGGCACCAGCGGCGTAACAAATGAAGACGCTCTTACTATACAGAAATTTAAACTTGAACTTATTCCTTCTCTTGATCCAGCCGATTCTGCTGCATGATCAAAAAAATATTGCTGCCGGACTTTTTAGTCCGGCAGTTTTTTGGTTGTGTTGACACTACCTATTGTATTCACATAAAATCTGTTTCCGACATATCTTAATACAGAACAATTTCAGGAGGTCGGAATATGTCGGAAAATCATCTTGTCGCCCTTGCCGGAAACCCAAACGTCGGAAAATCTACTGTTTTTAACGCTCTGACCGGAATGAAACAGCATACCGGCAACTGGGCAGGAAAAACTGTTGCCGGAGCAGAAGGACGCTTTGAATATAACGGACTCAACTTCACTATCGAAGATATAGCCGGAACTTACTCTCTCAGAGCAAATTCCGCCGAAGAAGAATCTGCCCGTGATTTTATCTGTTTTGGCGGAGCAGAGGCAGTTATCGTTATCTGCGATGCAACTTGTCTTGAAAGGAATCTCAATCTTGCCCTACAGATAATAGAAGCAGCTCCAAGAACAATGATATGCGTTAATCTTCTTGATGAAGCAAAAATAAAAGGAATCGAAATTGACCTTGCGCTTCTGGAAGAGCTTCTCGGAGTTCCCGTTGTCGGAATGACGGCAAGAAGCGGAAAAGGTCTTGATGAAATGAAAAAACGTCTTTGCAGTCTCATAGACGAGCCTGTAAAGGACTCCGTTTTTCACAGCGCACTACCGGAAGAACTCGAAACAGCGCTTGCCAAAATCCAAACGGAAATCAGCGGATGCGTGAAAAAAATGTCCTCAAGAACGGTCGCACTGCGAATTCTTGAAGGCGATACCGAATTTCTTAAAAGGGCTTCCGAATATGAAGATACTGCCATTGAGATAAGCGAAAATGCCTCAGAAATCATCTCATCTCTCGCTGAAAATGGCTATACTCAGGAAAAAATTTCGGATAGCATCATTGCTGCTGATATTGACAGAAGTCGTTCGATAGCACGCAGGGCTGTCCGAACCGGAAAAACCTCGCCATATCTTCGTGACAGAAAACTTGATAAAATTCTTCTCAGCCGCAAATTTGGAGTTCCTGCAATGCTCCTGCTTTTCGGACTGATTCTCTGGATCACCATTGCCGGAGCAAATTATCCGTCAGAACTTCTCGGAAACGGCCTTTTCGCTCTCGGCGACAAAATTTCAGCGGGAATGATAAAATCCGGCGCACCAAATTGGCTCGAAGGCGTACTTATTCAAGGAATCTACAAAGTTCTCGCATGGGTAGTGTCCGTCATGCTTCCGCCTATGGCCGGCTTCAAAATAAACCATTAAAAAAAACCTGTATCATCAGATTGTTAATCGAACTGCTGATACAGGTTTATATTTATTTATTTTTCTTTACAGAAGATTTTTTAGTATTTGCGCCAGTTTCCGATTTGTCGGAATCTCCTACGCTTCTATTGTCATCCTCTTCGTTTTCGTCATCATCGTCAGAAGCCGATTCAACAGCAAGCTTCTTAGAATTCTCATTCTTTATAGCCATAATAAATGCAACGGCAAGATAAACGATAAGAACAAGAGCTTCGGCAATGATCGCAGGCATCATTGAATTGTGTAAAACTGCCTTTATAGAAGCCTTATTAGGATTTGAAGCCGGTACAAGGATGTTATAAGCGTTTGCAAATTCTACAGTTTCAAAGTACTCTTCTGAAGTGATTCTTGTATCTTCAATCAGCTTTTCAAGCTTCTGATTGAGCGAAACGAGCTGTTCATCAACATATTCAGCCATTTCAGGAGTGCTTGTAGCAGATTTTTCAAGTCCTTCTTTTCTCTGTGTGTAGAATTTAATATTCTGCTTTGTTTCAGCAAGTTCAGATGCGATAGAATCTCTTCTTTCAATAAGCTTGTCATATTCCTCGGAAGCTTGAGTAAGCTCAGTATTTCCGCTCTCTACGCCTGCAACGACGAGAATCGAATCCTTCTTATAGGAATCAATAGTTTCCTTAAGGTTATTAAGCTTTTCAGTAAGGGAGTCCTTGTTTCTTGTGAGGGAATCTATTCTGTACTGATAATATGCAATTGTCGATTCTCTGTTTTTGGTAACGTTATTAACGGTTACATAAGAAGAAATTCTGTCCAGATCTATAGTTTTTACAGAATTGATAGACTGATAAATATCATTGAATGTATGACCGCTCTGGCTTGAACGGAAATATGTCGAATCATCCGTAGCAAGATCGTTTACATATTTTGCAAGAGTATCGAGAGTTGTTCTGAAAAGATCGACAGCTTCAGAGTAATCGTAATCAGCATAATCAATAGCGGCAACGGCAGAACCAAGAGCCTGATTATAACCATAGCGATTGAAGAAATATGTTCTGAAATTATTCAGTATGCTGTTCAGAACAAGAACTGCGTCCGATGAGCCGATACCTGCTGCGGCATAATTGAAACTTACTGTGTACTGAGTAGGATAATAGTCAACATCGAGCATAGCCTGTGCAGCAGAGAGATTACCGCTGTTTGCATTTTCATAAATACTTTTGTAAACGGTAATTCTGTCGATAGCATCCTCCGGCATAATGCCGCTAAAACGGAGATTATCTCTTATATCTGAAACTTTTTCTATATCCATATTGTTCTCAATAAGAGCATTTGTAATAACCTGCGGATTCTTGATCATATTGATATCAAAAGTTTGTCCGGCAGGATCAAGACCTTTTTCAATTCCGTCGTAATTAAAGCTTACAAGAGCCGTAAGCGGAGTTTTGCTTTTTCTCACCTTTAGAGCTGTAAAGCCAAGCACTCCAACTCCGATAATCACAGCAATAATTATCCAAGGCAGAAAATATTTTTTCAGCATTTTACAAATTCCAGCCAGAGAAATAACGACAGAGTCTTTATCATCCGGCTCATTTTTGATTGTAACATTAAGGTTACGTTCCTCAGATTTAGCCATTTTGTCCTCCAGATTTTAAAATTGCGGATAATTCCGCCGTCGATATATTATACCACTTTATATTCCAAATTGTCAATGTTTTTCGCTGTTTTCTGATATTTTCCAGCATTTATCCAAATGTTGGCAGAATATAAATAGGCGATTTGCTGAATTTAACAATAAATGTGAAAAAGGAGTGAAAGATCATGCAAAAACGATTTCTTTAAGCTCAATACAACCACTTCCCTTATAAATAAGACTAAGCGGACTTTTTCCATCAGGGAAATTAATTTCCGTGAAAATCTTAGTCCATTCTATGCAGCCGGACGGAAGCGTTATTTCTGCTGAAGGCTTATCACTCGGCTCCGATAAATAAACAAGAAGTTTTCCTGCATAATCGCTGTTTTTTTCACCTCTGAAAACGATTCCGAGCTTTTCGGATTTTCCGAACTCAAAATACTTGAATCCGATAAGAGTTTCGTCGCATATTTCACCGATATAACGCTCATCGCCTGAATTTGTGACATTAGGGAAGCTTTCGGTAAAAATCTTATTAGAGCCGTGTGGCATTCTGCCGTTCGTAATATTGCAGGCAATTACCGCCGGATACGTTCCCATACCGACAAGCGGCTTTCCATTAAGTCCGCATGACGTTATTTCAACCTGATTTATCGAACCGTCCTGTTCGATAGTAATTTTCTCAGCACACGCCTGACGGCTATAATCGGATTTATGAGTCAGCCTATGGTAAAAAACGTACCACTCTCCGTTTATCTCGATAATACTTCCGTGAGTCGTTCCGGTCATGTTAAGGCGTTTTTCATCGGTAATACCGTTTATGCCGACATCACCGTTGGAGACTATAGTTCCGCCGTAAACGAAATCACGGTCAGGAAAATCGCTTACCGCATAGCAAAGCTCGTGATTTTTCTGTGAAGAGAACACAAAATAATACTTCTCGCCAACTTTTCGCATCGAGCTTGCCTCAAAGAATTCATGACCGCCAAAATCGGCTTCATACGGTATAATATGCTTTGGATTCTCCTTAACCGTGAGCATATCGTCTTCCAGAACGACCATGCAAGCTCCGTTTACGTTATCAGGAGTTCCGAGAACTTCCTCCGTCGATTTATTGAATCTTTTGCATACTTCGGCAAGCTTATCCGGATCAAAAGCAAAAATCTCATTGCTTTCGTTCATATACTGCGTACCGTAATAAATTCTGATAATTCCGTTATCATTAAAAGCACAAGGATCGAAACAGACGTAATCGCTCATCGGAGTACCGTCCGGATAGCGCACAAAGCCGAGATATTCATATTGTCCGGCAGGAGTATCGCAGACTGCGACAGATATTGGTCCGAAATAGCCTCCCACTCCGTATTCGCCCGACATACAATAATAAAGATAATATCTGCCGTCATTGCCCTGAACAACATCGGGAGCGTACATATACGGTCTTTCAGCGTAGTTTGGATCCTGTTCCGCACGATAGATAACGCCCTCTTTTCTCCACTGTGAAAGATCGTCCACAGGAGCAGAGTAAACCGTATAATCCTCCATGCAGAAAGTGTGACCGCCCTCTTTATCGTGAGAGCCGTAAAGATAAACCCTGTCTCCGAAAACGTGCGGTTCACCGTCGGGGATGTATTCGTCAAGCGGAAGATATGGATTGTAAACCTGATTTTTATTCATTTAAAACCTCCGTATATTCATTTTCTTCATCTTTCTAAGGGGGACTCTGCTCCCAACGGTCGCCCGTACCCTCTGTCAGCAAGCTGACATCTCCCTACACTGTAGGGAGTCACCCCTGACCCCCTGCCAAATGGGAGTACATCCCCTTTGGAAACCCGGTATTAATTATTTCAAATCCCAATAAGGGATTTGAAATAATTAGGCTGCGCCAGAGAGAACAAACCGTTAACAGAAGGTGAAAGCGGAAACGAAATCGCTTTAAAAAGAAGAAAATGAACATCTAATGAATACAGGGACGGCTTTTTCCGTCCCTGATTTTAATTTATAATGTATGACCGTTAGCCTTGAGAACTTCCACAACCTCGCCAACATACCTGCGGCAAGTCTCTTCATCCTCGGCTTCAACCATTACACGCACCAGCGGCTCTGTTCCGCTTTCACGTACAAGGATTCTTCCGGATTCACCAAGTTCAGCGGCAGCTTTTTCAACTGCGGCAATAACATCCTTATCAGCCTGAGCGGCAGATTTATCCTTGACCTTTACATTTTCAAGCACCTGCGGATAAACCTTGAATGGAGCGGCAAGCTCACTGAGCGTTTTTCCTCTTGCCATAATAACCTCCATGATTTTAAGGCTGGTGAGGATACCGTCGCCCGTTGAAGCGTACTTCGAGAAGATAATATGTCCCGACTGCTCTCCGCCGAGACGGCAGCCGTTTTCCTTCATGTATTCGTAAACGTATTTGTCGCCGACAGCAGTTTTAGCGTAGTTGATACCGATCTCATCGAAAGCTTTGTAAAGACCAAAATTGGACATAACCGTTGTAACAACAGTATTATTGACCAGCTTTTCACGTTCTTTCATATATCGTCCGTAGATATAAAGAATGTGGTCGCCCGAAATAACTCCGCCCTTTTCGTCCACGCAGAGACAGCGGTCAGCGTCACCGTCATAAGCAAATCCTGCGTCAAGATTGTTTTCCACAACAAATTTCTGTAAATTCTCAATATGAGTCGAACCGGCATTATTATTGATATTAGTACCGTTCGGCTCGGCATTGATAACGTGGGTTTCAGCTCCGAGAGCGTCAAAAACAGCCTTTGCAACGTTCCATGCGGCTCCGTTTGCGCAGTCAAGACCGATCTTCTTTCCTCTGAACGAATAAACTCCAAGTGAAATAAGATAGCCGATATAGCGGTTTCTTCCGGAAACGTAATCAACTGTACGTCCGATCTTATCATCAAGAGCAAAGGGAAGCTCGTTCCAACTCTGACCAAAGATCTCCAGTTTACCGTCAAGATAAGCCTCGACGAGATTTATAACTTCGTCCTCCATTTTTTCACCGTATCTGTTGATAAGTTTAAGACCGTTATCGTGATACGGATTATGGCTTGCCGAGATCATGATTGCGCAGTCAAAACCGTCCACACGGGAAATATACGCAACCGAGGGAGTTGTTGTAACGTGAAGCAGATAAGCGTCTGCACCGGAAGCAGTAAGTCCGCCTACGAGCGAATATTCAAACATATAGCTTGAAAGTCTTGTATCTTTTCCGATAAGTACACGAGGAGCGGTATTATCGCCGTTTCTTCTCTTTATTTCTCCATAATACCAGCCGAGGAAGCGTCC
>CAJKFZ010000031.1 GCA_905199285.1 uncultured Ruminococcus sp. | reverse complement strand
AGAGGATAAATTAGGATTAGATAAAATATATATACAAGCTAAAAGATATAAAAGGTCGAATAAAGTATCAGCACCAGAGATACAAAAATTTATTGGTGCTATGGGTAAAAATAACAAAGGTGTATTTATTACTACATCATCATACACTAAAGAAGCCCGTAAAGAAGCTGAGAAGGCTTTTAAAAATATTCAATTAATAGATGGTTCGAAATTAGCTGATTTGATGCTTATTCATAGTATAGGTGTAACAAATAAAAAAACCTATTCCATATATCAATTAGATGAAGATTACTTCAAATAAAGGAGAAAAATTCTATGAATATTATAATCAACGGAAAAATAAGTACTATTGAAGCATTGCTTAATACATATCAGTATGATGACGGCGAATACGATATAGACACCATATTCTATCCAATGAATTTTGAATTGCTTGACAAAGTAATTAATTCAATGGAAAATTCATATGATGTCAAGACTGTTATAGAAAAATATCTTTCTATAAGCAATGATAATCTTTCTTATGAAGTATAAATACATTTGTTCGGTAATTTTAAATGAAAAACAACATCTGCCCTGAATGCAACGGCAAACAGACGCTTCAGTTTGTTCTGAATATCCCCTGTGCTCTGGCAGTCTGCCATCAGATACTTTACCAGTTCCATTTCCTTTTCGCTTAATCCATGATTCCTGTTTTTCATACCAATACCCTCCACTTTCTTTTGTGGCTATTATTGGCATTTACACGGTTAGATATTCAGACTCCAGCCGAATGTAATCCATTAATCACATTCGGCTGTTTAACATTATTCTATTCCCGTATCCTTAGCTTTGGACTTCTGATTTTTCTCAGCAGAACTGCGTTTGGCAATTTTTGCAGCTTCTTTTTTGAGCTTTGCTCTCTCAAAATAGCAGGTTTTTTCTTTTTTTCGGAGCATTTTTCTTTGCTTCGATTGCGGCCTGATTTAATTCCTCTGTAAGAGTTTTAAGACGAGATTCTTTTGTTGCAAGTTCATCAGCCTGAGAAAACGGCTCTGATACAATCTTCTGAGCTTCGGTATGGTCAACTCTGAGCTTTGCAAGGCTTGTGTTTACTTCATCAATCTTTCGGTCAATATTGTAAAGACTGCCTTCAAGTCGGCGAATATTATGAGAAAAACTCTCAATTAGCTTTGTAGTATGAGGATATGCACCATTCATTGTTGCACTCATACCACCGCCCATAGCCGGACTGTGCATTGTAACAGATAAAGGCCCCCCTGAAATTCTCCGATTTTAACAGGTGTATCAGCCTTTGAAATAGCAAGAACCGCATCTTCAAATGCTTTTGCTGCTTCTTTTTTGTCAGTATATTCTGTTTCACCGATAGTAATTTTAAAAACAGGTATCTTTGTTTCCTCATCAATCGGAAGTGTACGCAGATGATTTCTGTCAGCACGAAGATTATCAAGTGCAGTTGTCAATCTGGATTCTTTTTCAGGAAAATGATTGATTTTATCTTCCATTTCATAAATGGTGTTCTGATGTTCACTTGCCAATACTCTCAGCTCCTTAACATCATTATCAAGCATAAGTTTCTCCTTAATGCGTTCATCACCGGTACAAAGTGCCTTGATTTCGGAATAAGTAAGTGCCTGTTGATCGACATCTTCACATTTTCTCGCCGGTTCCTTTGAGGTCATAATCTGAGAAATAAACTTCTGCTTATTCTCTAAAGTCTGATACGAATAAGCATCAAACGTACCTTTTGTAACATAGCGATATATCTCAACATTCTTGTTTTCGTTACCCTGTCTGATGATTCTTCCTGCACGTTGTTCAAGGTCTGCTGGTCGCCATGGTATATCGAGGTCATGGACGGCAATCAGCTTCTTCTGGACGTTAGTTCCTGTTCCCATTTTTGCTGTTGAACCGAGCAATACTCTCACTTCTCCTGAACGAACCTTATCAAACAGCTCAGATTTCTGCTTTTCAGTTTTTGCATCATGGATATATGCAATTTCACTTGCAGGAATACCACGTTCAATTAACTTACTGCGTATATCATCGTATACACAAAAATCGCATTCTTCTTCAAGAGAATCACGCTCTGCTGACGATTTACTGTCATCTTCTCCGTCTTTGTCAGGTTCTTCAGCATTAGCATTGCTTTTATGAGGTACACCGAGATCACAGAAAATAATCTGTGTCAGCTTATCTTCTGCTGTTTCATTATGAATACGAGCAACATTCTCAACACACTTATTCAGCTTTGTTTCTGAATTATCTTCCAAGGACGGATCAATCAGACGTGAATCAAGACCGAGCTTTCTTCCGTCTGAGGTTATTTTAAGCATATTGTCGATTGATGGATCAACATTTCCTGCATTGATAGCGTCAGCTCTGTCTGCAAGTTCCTCAACAAGCTGTTTCTGAAAGTCTGTTGCTTAAACATTTACAATTTTGTAGTCGCAATCAGGAACATCAAGATTCAAAGTATCTGCTGTACGAATATCAGCTATCTGCTTGAACATACTCATCAATTCAGGCATACCGTTATAATTTGCTATACGGGTACGTTCTTTGAATTTGTTACCAGCAGGAGCTAACTCCCAGTCAGTTTTTTGCTCACCGAAAACCGTAACCCAGTTATCGAAATGCTGTAAGCCATGATCTTTAAGAAAATCATATTCAAGATAACGCATCATAGTGTGTAATTCTGTTACTGAATTGCTCAACGGCGTTCCTGTTGCAAAACATACGCCCTTTCCACAAGTTTTCTCATCAAGGTACTGACATTTCATAAAGAGGTCGAGAGCTTTCTGAGAAGCAGAGTTGGAAATACCCGAAATATTGGTCATTTTTGTCGGTGTGAAAAGATTCTTGAATTCATGTGCCTCATCAACGAACAGCTTATCTATTCCAAGCTGCTCAAAGGTTACAGTATCATCATGATTCTTCTGAAGCTTATCAAGATTCTTTTCAAGGGACTTTTTTGTACACTCCATAGCTTTAATCTGGAATTTTGAACCCTCTGATTTTTTAAGCTCCTCAATTCCTGAAATAATGTCATTTATCTGTGACTGAATCATATTTTCCTGTCTTTCCTTAGAAATAGGAATCATACCAAGCTGTGAATGCCCGATGATAACCGCATCAAAATTTCCTGTTGCAATTTTAGCAAACAGCTGCTGACGGTTTTCTTTCTGAAAATCCTTTTTTGTTGCAACAAGAATATTTGCAGACGGATAGAGCTTCTGGAAATCATCACCAATCTGTTCTATAAGGTGATTTGGAACTGCAAACATAGATTTTGTACAAAGACCAAGTCTTTTACTTTCCATTGCTGTAGCAATCATTTCAAACGTCTTTCCTGCACCAACACAGTGAGCAAACAACGTATTACCGCCAAACATAGCGTGTGCAATAGCATTTTTCTGATGGTCATGGAGCTTGATTTCAGCATTCATCATAGGAAAAGTAAGATTAGAACCGTCGTATTCACGAGGCTTAACAGAATTGAATAGCTCATTGTATTTGTTGACAATTTTTTCTCTTCTTTCGCTGTCCTTGAAAATCCAGTTTTTAAAATCAGCTTTCAATTTATCAGCCTTTTTCTGAACAATTCTTGTCGCATCAATATCAACAACACGCTTTTCCTTTGTATCTCCCATACCGTCGAGAACTTCAATCGTCTTATAGACTTTAGGCTCTTTCAAGTTAAGAAGATGCTCCATGATTTCATAAGCATTCATATGTCTTGAACCATACTGCTGAGTTGTAATAACAGACCTGTCCTGATTCTTGTTATTAATATGCCAAGAACCTGCGTCTTCAGAGTATTCAGTTTCAATAACCTTATGTTTTTGCCAAGAGAAATGATTAATGTCATTTCTCTTGTTGCGTGGTGTCTGGAATGTTTCATACATAAACTGATCATAAAATTTCTTATCAATCCATGTTGCACCGATTTTTACATCAATGCCTGAGCCTTTAAAGGCTCAGGCATTGCAGATTTAAGTGCATTAACATTAATATTGAAATCAGAATCATATTCTGCTACTTCTTCAGCGTGTTCAACAGCCTTTGGCGGCTGAATTGTATGCTTTGTGAATATATCAGACTTTTCTTCAAGTTTGTTTTTATCAAACTTCTTCTCAAGACCTGCAACAAGATTGAATGATACATCATCAGAGAAATATCTCTTGTTGCTCTGGCTGTGAATAAGTCCGTATTTTGCGTAAAAATCATCATAAACAGTATTCAGCTTCGCCTGTAAATCCTTGATTACGCTGTCAGGCTTATCAAGCTCCTGTGCTTCAAGCAAATCTCTTGTTGTATCACGAAGCTCAATAAATGCCTTGGCTCTTTCAAACTGATTGCTGTCCTTGTCATAAACCTTGAAACATGAAACACCATTTTTCTTGAAAAAGATATTATTATCCTGTTCAAAAAAGCTGTAATTACGAAGATTTGATGGAATTTTTACATCAAGTCCTTCAACGGATTTTGCATATACATCTCTTGTTTTCTCATCTGAAATAGTTGCTGTGAGCTTTGATACAGCTTCGGAAAGTGCTGATTTCAGGTCAAAATTATCATCAGCCACAACCATAGTGCCTGTACCGTAGAGCTTGTTGCCCTCGACAACTTCTCCAAGCACCATGTCAGGATTGTTTTCAAAGTATTTGTTGATAGGAAGTCCCTCAGCTGTTTCACCGATATGTACCCAGTCAGGAATATCCGACATTTCAACAACAGATTTTCCTTCATGTTTTTGGAGGAAAATAATATCTGTTGTTACTTCTGTTCCTGCATTATCCTTGAAAGCACCATTTTGGCCACCGGGCAGACGAATTGCACCGATAAGTTCAGCCTTATCAGCTAATATCTGACGAGTGCTTTCATCTCTCTTGTCAAGTGTTCCTGCCGGTGTTACAAATGCAACGATACCACCGTTTTTAACTTTGTCAAGCGTTTCAGCGAAGAAATAATCGTGTAATTTTGTTGTGTGATGTTTTTCATCTTTAAAGGGCAGCTCACCAAAAGGAACATTACCGACAGCAACATCAAAACAACCATTCTGGAAGTTGTTTTTCTCAACCCCCTGTATTGCAATATCTGCATCGGGATAGAGTTTCTGAGCAATTCTGCCCGAAATACTGTCAAGCTCAATACCATAGAGTTTTGATTCATCTCTGATTTCTTCAGGCATTCTTCCAAAGAAAATTCCGACACCCATTGCAGGTTCAAGCACATTTCCGCCTTTAAATCCGAAATTTTCAAGTGCTTCATAAATGCCGTCGATAACAACAGGACTTGTGTAGAAGGCATCAAGCACATAAGCATTAGCCTGTCTGTATTCCTGTGGTGAGAGTAATTCTTTAAGCTGTGCATATTCATTGCTCCAAGCAGAATTTTCTTTATCAAAAGCCTGTGGAATGCCGCCCCATCCTACATACTTTGAAAGAGTTTCCATTTCTTCCTTTGTTGCAGGACGATTTTCACTTTCAAGAGTTTTCAGCGTTTCAATGGCTGAAATATTATTCTTGAATTTTGTTTTAGCACCGCCCTCACCGAGAGAATCATCTGTAATAACGAAATTATCGGTCTTATCGGATTTTTCCGTCGGAACAGGTTTATCAGCCTTTACAGTTTCAGGCTTTTCAACTGATTCTTCCTGTATATCAGCAATAGTTTCTTCAATTACATCATCAAGGATAATATCAGAAATTTCTTCCTTAACAGGATTTTTCCATTCAATATACTGTTCAGCTTGTTTTTCGGAGAGATATTCGCCCTTTTCAATCAGGACAGAAGCCATTCTTGCAGCTTCTGTCCATGTGAAAGTGAATTTTGTATCACTCATTCTGCCGTTTTCGTCATTGAGTGTGAACTGAATACCCTTAGAATCGTGGTCAACAAACGCAATCGGATCGTCAGAAGAATGTCCGCCGATACCATATTCATGCTTTAAAAAGTCAACGAATTCCTTATTATTCGGCTTTTTATCCTCATAAAACTTTTGAATACGGAATTTTCCGTTTTCAAATCCACTTCCTCTTTTCAGCTCCTTATTAAGCTCATCAAGAGTGTTAATGCCGTTAATATCTGCCTGTTTCAATTCAACAGGCTTTGATTCACGCTGTTTTTTCGGCTTCTCAAAAGGCATTTCCTCATAAACAGAACTGTCAGCAAAAAGTGGAGCATCTTCATCAAGGCTCTCAACATCTGCCTGAACCTGCTGTACAAATGCAGATTCTGCAGGTGCAGTATTTTCAAGATTCTCTCTGATTTTCTCTGTATCAATATCGCTGAAATCATCTTCAACACCAATTGATTCAGCAATTACAGGAGCTTTTTCCTCATTTGAAATATCAACTAAATCGCCGAAATCAAGCACAAACAGGACGCTGTTATTCATGTCCTCAAGGGAGTTAAACTGCTCCTCACGAACAACATTTCCGTCATACTCATATATTAAACGATACTGTTCAAGGTCAGCCGATACTTGAATTTCAAGTCCGTTTTCCTCATCAGTTGTATATGCAAGGTCAATTTTAGACAAATCGCTGAAATCAGCATTTGTGCCGTATTCAGACTGACAAAATTCATTGATGTAATTCTTTGCTTTTTCAAGTTCAGCATCGGGCATATCGTTCTCATTGCCAAGAAATACACCCTTGTTGTGAAGCTCAAACTTGTCAATATTTGAAGTTGTTTCAAATGTAACCCAGTGGTCACGCATATATGAGCGTTCCTGTTTGGAAACAATCACATCATCGGGATATATGCCTTTCTGGTCAGTTACAGTGTATTCTTCATTTATGTAACGATACTTGTCACCGGGCTTTATATCATCAATTGTTCGTTTAACATCAGGAACGGATTTTACTGCTTCAATTGACTGGTCAGGTCTGCATTTACGCATTCTTTTAGCAATTTCTTCTGCGGCCCTGTCACCATCAGCATTTCGTGACTGAATCTTGAAGCTGTCAACAGACGGATTATGAATATCGCAGACAGGCTCATCATTATGATAAACCACACCTACAATATCCGTTTTCATCAGATTATCCATTGTGCCATCATAAATCTGCAAACGCCATTCGCCGTTTTCAGTTTCAGCCTTTTCGCAGTCTGTACCGAAATACATATCAACTGCATCACGCAGGGTTTCAATTGGCTTTTCATTTGCTTTTTCCGCAAGATATGATTCTACTGTCGGGAGATATGTTTCAAGTGTGCCTGTTTCTTCAGGTCTGATAGGATTGATGTCAATGGTAATTCCGTCAATATCCATTCCTTCTTCATGAAGAATATTGAAAAGAGCATCTTCCTTTAAATCAGAACACTTGATTTCAACCACAACGTCGATATCGGAATCAGCATTTTCAAGACCTCTGCAACGTGAACCTGATACAATAACCTCACCGATTTCACCGCTGACACCGTTATCATAAAGTGATGAGAATACAAAATTCCTTACTGAATTTTCAATATCCTGTGGAGTATAGCCGTTAATGTCATTAAAATGCTTTTCTGTTTCGGCTCTGAATTCCTCAACAATGTGAGATTTTTCGGCAATAATCTCTTTTTCTCGAAAAAACTCAAGCATTTCAGTAAAGCCAACATCATCACAATAATAAGCCTTTTCCTCACCGTCAATATTTGTGACAATAACATCAGACATTGAAAGAGAGTGACCTGTGTAACCGTCAGGCTTTGCACCGATATTCATTCTTTCATAAATGCTTTCAAGCATTCTGTCGGCAGGATATTCGCTCAAATTACCCTCATATACTTGTGTGTAATCATCATGATTAAGCTGTACACCATGATTACCATTGAATTCCTTTGAGAAAAATCTGATACCATGATACTTTTCCTGTTCATCATCAGAATAACTTAACTGCATAATACGGAATGTGCCATGAGCCTTTTCAATTTCAGGCTCAGTACGGATAGGATATTCTGCCTTGAAATCGGATAAAATCTGCATTTCTTCGTCAGTAAGCTGTGAATGTGATTCAAGGAACGGAATGAATGTATACATAGCTTCCTGTGCTTCAGCTTTTCTTTCATTGTTGTCAAACGGGTATTTGTCGGAATTGATAATGCCTGTCTGAAACTGACTGATATGGTCAATGATACTGCCGCCTGTGCCTTTTCCGTCACCAATATCGAATCTGCCCTCATAGTTGAAATCTTCACCATTCAGCACACCTGAAAGAACAAAGTCGGTTTTCTTGTACCAACCTGCATTAAGTTCAGGAATTGCACGTTCAGTATTCTGCTTTTCGTCCAGATATTCAAATACTGCATTTGCAAGTGCAAAGGATATTTCAAAATTCTTTTCAGCGAAATTGTGGAGAATGTCGCTTTCAGTAAACCATTCTCTGTCCTTGCCCCATTAGAAAGTGAGAAAATCTTACTTTACAGTATCTTCAACAGAAGCGGAAAATTCCTCCTGTTTCTCTGCTTCACGAGATGCCATAATTTCCTTGTATTCACCCTCAAACAAATTCAGGAAAGCATCACCGACCGCTTCATAACTGATTGATTTTTCAGCGTTTCCGAAATTTGCTGTAATATCATCCTTGTTGTAAGTTACATGGAAAGTGTTGTCCTGTTTTGTGGTGAAAGTCTGCTGATTGCCGAGCAATCCTCTTGTAAGTTCAGCACGAACATCCTCTCCGTTACGCATTCTGTCAGCAAGGGCACATACGTCCTTTTCGGCAACACCATTACCGAACATAGCTATGTCACTCGGAGGAAATCTGTCAATGTAACCCTCTTCAAAGAAAATATATCCTAAATCCTCAATTTCATCCAACGCAAGAACGGATTTTGCCACTGACGGCTCAATATCGCCCTTGAGGAAAAGCCGTTCAAGCTCTGTAAGTTCAACCTTTTCAGGCACTTTTTCAGTTTCATCAAAGATTTTTTCTTTCAGCTCACCGAAAATGCTGTTAGTGAAATCAGCCTTAAATTCGCTGTATTCGTCAAAAAAGCTGTTTTTGAAGTTTTCGTTATCGGACATAAGAACGTGATTTACAAATTCTTCCTCAAAAGCATTGATATATTCATCATAGTCAGTATGACTTGCAGTTTCCTGAATATGTTCATTTGCTGTAAGAAATGCTGTCATTTCTTCTATTTCATCAGCATATCTGTCCTCAACAGGCAGAGAAGCCATCATTCTGTGATTGTTCAGAAAATCTGTAACATCACTTCCATTTACTGTATTATTCAGCAAATCGTTGTACTTCTGAATATCTGATACAGAAAATGTTTCATCAAGTGCATCAATAAATAATCGGGAGCTGTTGTTACGGAACATATCGGAAATAAGCTCCTTCTGTGTGTCAGAATAGCTGTGCTGCGAGAAATATTCTTCCATTTCAAAGTCTGTATCAAAAGCTGTTTTCAGATTCAACATCTCAATAAGTGCAGAATCATCCTGCAATCTCTCAATCGGTGTCTGTAAAAGATATTTTTCTGCAAGAGATTTCATTTCAGAAAACTGCTCATCTGAATATCTGCCGTCAAAGAATGTTTCGAGGTTCATGTGCATATCTTCTCTTGCAACCTGATGAATAATATCTTTCAGTTCAGAAATTCTATTGCTGTCAATACCATTTTCAGCAAGTTCCTTTCTGATTTCAACCTCATTCTGTGCAGCTTCCAATGCCATATAGAAATTCTGTGCTTCATCTTTTTCAATTGTAAAGATGATTTTTCCGTCACGAATCAGACCGCTGTACTGCGTGTTTTCATCAAGAACAGGCTGAATTTCCTTGTATTCTGCCTGTGTCAGCTTTGCGTGAAAATAGTGCTTGTTATGAATGTCACGATAAGACTTGTTACCGATAATTTCATCAGCCTTTTCTTCACTTG
Organism: uncultured Ruminococcus sp.; assembly: GCA_905199285.1. GTDB lineage: Bacteria > Bacillota > Clostridia > Oscillospirales > Ruminococcaceae > Ruminococcus. The sequence continues at coordinate 6,757 of CAJKFZ010000031.1, read as the reverse complement.
CAAACTGTTTTCTCATAGAAATAACATCACTCTGAATATTTCTTACTTTATCTAAGTCAGCGTGACTTACTGTAATTGTAGCTTTGCCGTTTGCAGAAATTCTTCCTGAAAACTGAATATTCTGCTTCTCCATAAGTTCAGCCATTTTAAGATCTGTATCGCTGTCAAGCGAAATATACTCCTTGTTGGGAATATATCTGTATTCAGCATTGCCGATGATATTTTTCTGAGGAGGCGTATATGCCACCTCAGATTTTTTTGTTTCCATTCTGTCTGCATCTTTTCCGACAATTGACTTGAACCAGTCCAAGTTCTTGTCATTGACAGCTATTACAGTCTTGCTGTCTTTGGAGTATGCAAAGTAGTTGATGCCTGAATTTTCAAGCTGTTCCTGTATTTTTCTGAATGTTTCCTCTGCCATTGGAACAAGCGTTTTCTCTCTGTTATCTGTCGCATTGTTCCACGTTTTGTTGCCGTATACTTCCATTATCTCACCTCATTAATAGCTGCCGTATCCGTTTCCGCCACGATAATTATTCTGAGAATAATTATTGTTCTCTGATTATTGCCATAATTCTGCTGATAGCCGTTATTGCCATAACCATTGTTATTCTGATAGATGTTCTGCTGTGGCTTCATATTCTTTTCTCCTGTGAAAAACACCTTATCAGCATTAATAGTCATAATGTAACGTATGTTTCCGCTGTTGTCGGTGTAGTTTCCTGCATGAATGTTGCCGAGAATAGCAATCATACTGCCTTTTGAAAAGTAGTTCTTTATAAATTCTGCTGTCTTGCCCCAAGCATTACAGCGAATAAAATCTGTTTCTTCCTTTGTACGATTAACAACAATGATAAAGGTCATCATTGTTTTTCCGTTTTTGGAGGTTTTAAGCTCCAAGTTATTTGCGATTCTTCCCATAAGTGATACTGTATTCATCATAATTTCTCCGTTACTGCTCAAGACCTTGATTTTTGCTCTTAGCCTGAGTTTTCTGCTTTTTATCCCTGTTATGTATCTTCTGTGCTTCACGCTTCAAAGCGTTTCGGCTCATATATACAGTCTGTGTATTTTTCTTTTCAACTGTAACAGCAGATTTATCTCCGTTTAATACTGCTGAATACGGAATACCTTTGCTGTCAAGCTCCTGCATTTTCATTTCAGCCTTATCCTGCGGCATACGCTGTGTAGCACGTTCTTCCCTTGGAAGTGATTTGAAAAAGTCAGGATTCACAAACTTTACAGCTCTTTCAGCCTTTGCGTTATCCGATACTTCCTTGTAAGCCTGTTTATCTGCCTTTGAAACCGTTATTGCAATGGAATTGTTTTTACGTTCAACAGCAGAATACTAAATGCCCATATCATCAAGTTTCTCCATTACAGCTTTTCCGATTTCCGCTGTTTCTACGTTGATACTGCGATTATCCTTTGTGAGTGACTTGAAATAATCGGAGTTAATAGCTTTTGTAACAGGCTTTTTGTCTGAGTTATCAGGCATTTGTCGTTCTTCGTATGCTTCAACAAACGCATAACCAAGCTGATGCCATACAGCTTTTGATTCCTGTTCCATTTCCTGATAAGCTTTATCAATCATCTCTTTGAAAAGTCGCTGGTCAGTTTTGTAAACCGTTATAGATGTTGAATTTTCACGTTTTGCAGCCGAAAACATAATAAGCATATTGATTACTTTATCCGCCTGTGCATTATTCATGGTTTCAATTCGTCTGTCATCATATGCAATTGTCTGATAAAAATCAGGATTGATTTTCACAATATTATCTTTGCTGACGGTTTGATTACTGATTTCAGGCTTTTTTTCAACAGTTTCTTCAACAGGTGCGAAAAATACAGCGAGTGCAGAATTTACAGAAGCAAGTTCATTCTGCATTCTGTCAACGTCAGCTTTAAGTGAAGTCTTTACATTTTCGCTGACAAACGGACTTTCCATCATTTTCTGCATATTCTGAAATTCAGTTTCAAGCTGATTTTTATTCTGCTCAAGTTCCTCTTTACTGCCGTTGTTGATGATTCCGTCAATCATGTTGTAATCATCTTCCATTGACATTTCAGCATTTTTCAGATAATTGCTTTCAAGTGCCTGTTCCATTAACTTCATTGCCGAAGTCAAAACCATGTCTGAAACATCAGGAACAGAAATGCTGTCCTTCTGTGCAGCATCATTAACCTTGGTTTCAGTTTCCTGAATAACCTTATCGACCACAATATCAGGCTGTTTTGTAAGAGAATCAGACTTAGTAAGTTTTTCAATTTTATCATCAAGTGCAGAAATTCTCTTGTTCAGGCTTGTGATGTCATTCTGCAAGTCGATTTTTGCAAGAACATTTGCATTCGGATCATCATACCGCTGCATAAGTGCAGATTTTTCGGCAATAAGAGCATTTTTCTTATCAGTAAGGCAATCAGCAGATGATTTATTCAGCCTGTCAAGAACTTCTGAAAATACCTCTCTGCGTTCCTTGTTTAGTCCGAGTGAAAAGCTTTTGATTGTATTATTGAGAGCAATAACCCTGTTCAGATTATGGCAGATAATATCACGCTTTTCTGTCAGCTGAGATATTCTGTCCCTATGATTTTCAATCTTAGCCTCACGCTTCGGGATTTTCTCATCACGAATCTGCTGAATTTTCTTTTCATTCTTGGCAATTATCAGCTTCATTCCGGGAATATTGCTCATAGTTGCCTTATACATTCTGTTTTTATCTTCAAGCTTATCAGCTGTAGCTGACAGCTTTTCGATTTTAGCTTCATTCTTGGCGATTTTATTCTGCCTTGAAGCAATTTTTTCATCAAGGGTATCAATTCTGTTCTGATGAAATTCAGCCTTTGCATTCAGGAACGGAAGAAGTTTCTCCGATTTATGTTCGCTGTTTTCCTGTGCTTTAGCGATATTTTTACGCAGTTCTTCTTCCTGTGAAGGCTGTATTTGTTCGTTTTTGTTTATTTCGTTTTCCTGTGTCGGCATAATTAACACCTCACTTGTTTCTCTTACAGATAATTACTGCAACAGCAGAAGCAATAACAGCAACTGCACCACCGATTACCAAAAACTTCTTCATAATCATAAGCTCCTTTCATCACGTTTTCTCTGAATCATTTCTGACAGAGAAATTTGAGAATTACTTGATTTTTTCTCTTGTTCGGGGACAAAATTATTCACACGAATAATCTCATTAAGTTCATTTCATATAGTCTTTCTGTCACAATGCCACAGCTTTACATATGCAATACAAAGTGAATCTATCAGTTCATCAGGACGGCTTTTAATCGTCCCGATTGAAGTTTCAAGAATCTCAGCGATTTCAGGGATCAATATCTGATAACCCTTTTTATTATTCTTATTTTTGATTTGGAGCATAAGTTTACCGAAATCACCTGAACATACCTTGTTTACAATCTCATTGACGGCATCTGTATAATCTCCGTCATAAGTAAGGGAAAGAGCTGTATCGTTATACTTTGCGAAATGTGGAATTTTCGCCTTATCAAGAGCATGAACGATTTTAAAGGCATTGTCAGTATTTATCCTCTTATGCACTCTGTTTTTTATTCGGATAAGGTCAATGCCTGTTGATACAATCTCACTCATACGCTGACCATTTCCTTTATTGAAGCGATAAGCTGTGAATTATCGCTCTCAGAATCATATTCCATAGAGTACATTCCGCAGATGCGCTTCTTAACATCATCAGGCAGAGCATTCAGCTTTTCCTCCGATATTTCAGCAAGTACGGAAACAGCCTTAATCTCCATTTATGCAAGAGCCTTATTTGTTGCAGCGTAAATCTGTTCAGTATTACTGCTGTCAGCCATGTATTCATACACGATTTCCTGTTGTGTTTCAAATCCGAGCGTTTCAAGTGTACTGTATGGAATTCCCGTATTCTTAGCCACATCAGGAAGTACGAAAATCACCGTCCCCTTTATCCAGTAGCTGTTGAGGTCATCATAGAGAACCTTACGTTCATCATCTGTCCCTGCATCAAAATTCTCCATAATAGTCTGCATGAAATCAATGATTTCCTTTGGAAACTTATCCATACTGCCGACATTTATGCCGAGAATTTCAGCAACGTCATTCTTCATTTCCTGAGTCATAGCTTACTTCCTTTCTGTTTTCCACTGGTAATAGGTTTTACCGTTATAATCATTCTGAACAAACTCAGGCAAAACAACAGTTTTCTTGCCGTTTGCTGTAAATGATGTACTTTCACCGTTCAGAAGTCCTGTAATCTGCTTTTCTGAAAGTTCCTTGCCAAATATCTTTGCAACATTCATACCACATTTTGCTGAACAGTAAAATCCGAATTTACCCTTTGTAACATCACTATTACACTTCGGACATTTGCCGATAGGTTCAGACTTACTGCCGAAAGTAATCTTTTCATCAATATTGCTGTACTTACTGCAAAGGTCAGCAATGTATGTTTCAATGCTTTTCATAAATGTATCAGCCGAAAGCGTACCACGCTCCACCTGTAAAAGCTGATTTTCCCATTCAGCTGTAAGCATCGGTGACTTGATTTCTTCAGGAATTACAGCAATCAGCTTCTTACCCTTATCTGTCGATACAATCTTCTTGCCGTCACGAACGATATATCCATGATTGACAAGATTTTCAATCGTTCCGGCTCTTGTTGCAGGAGTTCCAAGACCTTTCTTTTCAGCGTTTTCATCAAAGTCCTCAAGTCCTGCGTGTTCCATAGCTGATAAAAGCGTATCTTCTGTATACGGCTTTGGAGGAGAAGTAAAATGCTCACTTTTACTTGCATTTGCTGTAAAGCTCATACCCTCTGATAAAGATGGCAACGTATTTTCTGTTTCTTTTTCTGCTTCTCCGACCTTACTGTCAAGAGCCTTCCATCCCATTTCAAGAACAGTTTTTCCTGTTGCTGTAAATCCTGTGCTATCACACATGAGCTTGATTTTCACGCTCTCATACTTGTATGCTGAACTTGAAGCACAGAGCAATCTTAAAGCCACAAGCTTTAAAATATTCTGTTCACCCATAGGTAAAGTATTAACATCAGCACCCGAAACTGTTTCTGTAGGAATAATTGCGTGATGACCTGTGACCTTACTGTTGTTTACACAAGCTGAGATATTCGGAGAATCTACAGCACCGAAACCAAACTTTGCCGAAATCATTGGAATAAGTGCAAGAGTTGAATCCTGCATATCTGTTGTGAGATACTGGCTGTCTGTTCTCGGATATGTAACGAGCTTTGCTTCATAAAGGGACTGCATATAGTCAAGTGTCTGCTGTGCTGTATAGCCGAATTTCTTATTGGCTTCACGCTGTAAAGATGTGAGGTCAAAGAGCTTTGGAGAGCCGACAGACTTGATTTCCTTTTTCACTTCCGCTACAATAGCATTTTTTCCATTACAAGCAGAAACAAGAGCGTTTGCAGTATTTTCATCATCAATTCTGTCAGAAACAGCCTTGAAACCACAATCGAGGTCAACTGTGAAATACTTCTGCTCTACAAAATTGGCAACATCATTGTCACGCTTGACAATCATTGCAAGTGTCGGAGTCTGAACTCTGCCTGTGTTAAGCTGTGAATTGTAGCGAACAGAAAACAATCTGGAGCCGTTCATACCCACAAGTCAGTATGCATTTGCTCTGCAAAACGCTGCCTGAAACAGATTATTGTATTCCTCACCGGACTTCATTCTTGCAAGAGCAGACTTAATCGCACTTTCTTCAAGGGAAGAAACCCATAAACGCTTCACAGGCTTATGACACTTTATCATGTTGTAAACATAACGGAAAATAGCTTTGCCCTCACGATCTGCGTCTGTTGCACAGATAATTTTAGTAACATCTGAACGGTTCATAAGGTCTTTCAGAATGTCATACTGTGCCTTTATGTTCTTTGCAATGCTGAATTTCCATTCTGTCGGAATCATAGGAAGCTGTTCAAATGACCACTTATCTGCCCATTTTTCCGAGTAATCATTAGGATATTTCATAACGACTAAGTGTCCGAAACACCATGAAACGATATATCCATTGCCTTCGATATATCCGTTGATTTTCTTGTTTGCTCCGAGAACCTTTGCAAGTTCTTTGCTGACCGATGGCTTTTCGCCGATTACTAAAATTGACATTATTTTCAATCCTTTCTATCTTGTATATATTGACATTACATTCAAATAATGATATAATATAAGTGTAAGATAAACACATACACTTTTCATACATTTAGGAGGTGCTTTTATGGCTAACAATCAGGTTTTAGTTCAGTTTCGTGTTGATGGCGAATTAAAAAATGAAGTAAGCGAAATCTACAATGCTCTTGGCATGGATCTTCCTACTGCTTTCAGAATGTTTATGGTACGAAGCAAAATGGTTCGTGGTATTCCTTTTGAAACAACTCTGCCTGAAACTAAGGTTACAAGGGCAGAGGGACTTGCAGCATTTGACGAATTAAGACTACAGGCTGCCGATGTTCCTGAAATGACACTTGATGAAATCAATGCTGAAATTGCAGAAGCAAGAAAGAACAGGAGATAAAAATGCAGATATACGCCGTAGTTGATACCAATGTAATAGTTTCAGCTCTTATAACTAAGAATCCGCAATCGCCACCATATCTTGTACTCAGAGAAATGCTTGACGGAGAAATTATACCTTTATATCATGCTGACATCATTGAAGAATACAGAGAAGTATTGAGCAGAACAAAATTTCATCTTAAAGAAGAAACAATAGAAAAAGTAATCAATTCCATTA
>CAJKFZ010000030.1 GCA_905199285.1 uncultured Ruminococcus sp. | reverse complement strand
CCCCCCTTACACCCCCCAAGAGAAAGGGACGAGGGGCCTTCCCCCTCGACCCCGCTCATTGCCGGTTTGTAGCTTGAAGAGCTGCAATGCTTGCCGAATCGGGTGCGGTGTACATGGCTTCGCCATGAATCCCTGCGATTCGGCACCACTATTAACCGCGCCTTACTACCGTGAGGCGCGTGTGACGGTAGCACGCCGACAGACTGCATGCGGGCGCGGTGTTGCTGTGCTCGCCGCGTAACAAAAAACGACCGCGGTGGCGGTCGTTTTTATGTCTGGGGAAGATTGTTCAGTGCGTAGTCGATGCACTGGTTGATAAATTCGCTTCTGCTCATGTTGAACTTCGCGGCAAACGCGTCAATCTGCGCCAGCTTATCGGGGGCAATCCGGATCGTGATGGGCTCCTTGGTATATTGCTTCGGGATGAAATCAGCCATGGTAATCACCTCTTGCAATATAGTATGCTGTGGTGTATGCTAAATATAGATTCTAAATTAGCATACTTTATAGCGTACGAAAGGAGAACACAATGGACTATCAGAAGATGTATACCACCTTATTCAACGCGATCACCGACGCACTTTCCCAAATCGAAACACAAAATTACGGCGACGCCAAAGAAACACTTATCTCTGCCCAGCAAAAAGCAGAAGAAATCTATATCACAGCACAGAACTAAAAAAGGTTAGCAGATCTTTAAATAAAATTTGCAGTATTCTACGAAAATTATTATAACACAAATTAGATAAAAATAAAACAGTTTAATGCAAAAAATATAAAAATCAGCGTTTTGGACAAACCTAAGCTAAAATTTTTGTCAATAATTCCGTAAATTCTACCACCAGCGGCAAAGTTAAAACCGAAAGTATAGTTCCGGCAGTGAAAATTTCTGAGGCATACACTGAATTTCGTCCATATCTTATGCATTGCAGAGTACACATCGCCGCCGGAGGAGCAGAAGCCGCTACAATTACCGTCAAACGCACCTTTTCACTTATTCCGAGCGGCGAGAGAAGTGCAGCAAGGATAGCCGGTATCAGGAGAAGTCTAAGGAAACATATGTTGTAAACTCCGCCTTTTTTCAGAAGCTTTAAAACGTTGGTTTCAGCCATTGTTACTCCGGAAACTATCATTGCCATGGGAGTATTAAGCTGCGAAATGAACTCCAAAGCCTTTGCCGGAACTTCGTGCAGACGAATCTGCAAAAAGAATGTTATAATTCCGAGTACTATTGCAATAATAGTCGGAGAATACAATACCTTAACGATATTTTTCATGCTTTTTTCACCGGAAATAAGAATAATTCCGTGAGTCCAGACGATTAAGTTGAAAACAGTTATAAAAGCTGTGAGATAGAAAACGCCCTCCATGCCGAATAGAGCGTTCACAAGAGGAATTCCCATAAATCCGCAGTTTGAATAGATTGCCGAAAAGCGTTCAAGCTCGGTTTCCCTGCCTTTTTTTGATGGAATCAGAAGATACGCAAGCAAAATCGTAACTGTATACGCTCCGAGAGAGAGAACGAACGTAAGCAGAAGATTTTTCACAAGCTCCGGTTTGTAGTCGGTCTGATAGGACATGAATATCATAACCGGATTCACGACCTGCAAAACGAACTTGGAGAGATCTTTATTCGATTCTTTACTGATTATTTTTGTTTTAGAACATACTATACCGACCGTTATGAGAATCAGCATTATGATAGTTTGTTTTAATATTGTCAGAGACATTTTCTATCGCTCCTGTCAAAAGTACAAAATAAAAATCCGGAGTTTTTACACCCCGGATTGTAAAAAGTCATTATAAATTAGTCATCGTAGTCTTCGAGTCTGTCCTTAGATGTTGGAATTACCTTCCAGCCCTCGCCTTTAACCTTAACTACGCAAACCTTTGTTTTATCAGTATCCTTATCTCCGTCTTCCTTATCCTTTGTCTGAACCTTGATTGTGAACTCGTAACCTTTTTTTACAGTTACGTCTGCATCATACATACTCTCAAAATAAGCTTCTGCACCCTTAAGAGCAGACTTCTTAAGCTTTTTGCCCTTCTTTACATCTTTAATTTTAACTTTATATTCATCAAGACGCTCTTCCATGGTATCTTTATAGTCATCGATCATCTCGTCCCACTTGTCATCATCTTTAAGCTCTTTGATTTGATCATCAGGAAGTGTTAATGAATAAAGTGTTTTACCACCGTTTTTCTTTGTCATAGATTTTGCATACTTATTAGCCGCACCCTTTGCGCCTGTGTGACCTGCAATGAAAACAAGAACGAGAATAAGTACGATAAGACCTACTACGCCGCCGATAATAAGCGGAAGATTATTTTTTGCCTTTTCTACAGTGTTGTCAAATCCACCGTTGTTTCCCTGATCTCCGCCAAAAGAAGCTACGTTGTTGTCCTGCTGAGGAGCAGCGTTATCCTGAGCGCCCTGACAGCTGCAAGTGCCGCCCTCGGGAATCTCATTACCACAGAATTTACAAAATGCCATAAATACAAACCTCCATATATTTTAAATTTCTTCATAATTTTATCACAAACTTATCGCATTGTCAAGGGAAAAACAGCAATTCTTTGACTTAATATGTAAATTCAGCAGTTTGTATAAAAAAAACGATCGCCCATACCTCAACGTACCACAAATCATTCATTGAAAGCATTAAAATTCTGCTATTTTTCCGCAAAAAGCGTTCGCTTGAACGCCAAAACATAAGCTATGACGAAAACTGCCGCCGGAATAAATGCAAGCGGAAACATCATCCAGACCTCATTCATTGAAAGGGCAGAAGAAGTTGCGTCAGCATTGATAAAATTATAAATCTGGAGAAAATACCCGTTAATAATTTTATGCCAGCGATAGAAATTAAATTCCTTACAAGAAACCGAAATATAAAGAATTATCCAGCTTAAAAATGCAGGTACAGACGCTGAAAATCCCATTCCAAATGCAGAAGCAATCTTTTTTCTGTCAGATACGTCCCGCTTGTTTTTTATATCATCTCTGGCGGTTTTAATCGCAAAATCAGCCATAATCACCGCAAGTATGCCTACTGTGCAAACTGCACTTATTCCCTTTACAAGCGGCATTGAAGAGCCTGCAAGCGTAAGACCTATAAACAGCGAAAAAACATCCGCCGCAAGAACCATTGTGAGCGATTTTAAATATCTCATAGCTAATAAATCCTTTAAAAATTTTTTGAATATTTTCAGATTAAAGTGAAATAATAATCCTTGCGGAGGTGAGTTAAATGTACGAAGATGATACAAAAATTTATGTACCAAGCAGCTCCGTTCCTGCTGCCGACTGTGAAAACGAGCCGGAAGATGTCAGGATCTACGGCGTTTGCTGACTTCTCCGATAAATGTAAAGCACAGGAAAAAAATCACATTCACAATTACTACGCTTGCGCCGGGAGCGGTGTTGAAAATAAGCGAGCAGAACATTCCGATAAGAAAGCTTGCAATTGAAACTGCTCCTGCCGTAAGCACAACTCCCCTGAAACTTTTACATACACGCATCGCTGTAAGGGTTGGAGTAACAATCAGGCTCGAAATAAGAAGCGACCCCATCATCATCATTCCCAGAACAACCGTTATTGCCGTTAAAACAGCAAAGATCATGTTATAAATTCCGGCATTTACTCCGGTCGCTCTCGCAAAGCTTTCATCAAAAGTAACTGAAAAAATCCTGTTATAGAGCAAAAGAAACGCAATAATGCAAACAGCTGAAAGAACTACGCTGAGTATAACGTCGCTCTTGCTCATTGCGAGAATACTTCCGAACATATAATGACTTACATCGTTGGTGATGCCCGCCTTTGAGGAAACGAGAATGCCGATAGAAAGCGCCGTTGTTGAAAAAAGAGCGATAGCCGAATCGCCGCTGAGTTTGCTGTTTTCGCTCAGACGAAGCAATATGAAAGCCGCTATTATAACAACCGGCAGCGCTACTTTAAGCGGAGCAAGATTCATTACTGCCGCAACTGATAAAGCTCCGTATCCGATGTGTGAAAGTCCGTCGCCGATCATCGAATACCGCTTTAAAACGAGAGTTACTCCGAGAAGCGACGAACATATTGTAACAGCTATCCCTCCTATCAAAGCAGGAAGAAGTATTGCCCCGAAAAATTCGGGAGTGAACATTATTTTAAGATTTTCCGCCATTTTCAGTCTCCTATAAATTTGCTGCTGATGTGAGAATTTGCATATTCTCCGGGAGTTCCGAAGAAACTGTGATCGCTGCTGCAAAGGCAGAGAATACGGTTTGAGCAGTCAAGAGCCTTCACAACATCGTGTGTGACCATAATTATCGTCATTTTATCCTCATGATTCAGTTCGTCGATAAGACTGTACATCTCCGCCGCTGCCGACGGATCAAGTCCTGTCACAGGCTCATCGAGAAGAAGCAGCTTCTTAGCTGCACACATTGCTCTTGCAAGAAGCATTCTCTGCTGCTGTCCGCCGGAAAGTTCACGGCAACTACGATTTGCAAGATCTGCTATCCCAAGCCTTTCCATGGCGTTCTGAGCCGTTTTTTTCTCTTTTGACGAGTAAAACGGACGAAATCCTCTTCTTCCGAGACAGCCTGATATAACGACCTCTGCAACTGTTGCCGGGAATCCGTTCGCAAAGCTTGTATGCTGCGGAAGATAGCCTATATCCGTTTGTTTAAGACCGTCGCTGAGAACTATTTTTCCGCTGTCGGGAGTCTTTATTCCAAGTAGACATTTCACAAGCGTACTTTTTCCCGAACCATTTTCGCCGAGAATACAAAGATAATCACCCTCGTTCAAAGCAAAACTAAGTCCGCTTAAAACATTAGCGCCATCATAGCTGGCTGTAAGCTTATCGCATTCAAGTATTTTTTTCAATATAGCGCCTCCCTGAGATTATTCAGATTTTTGTACATAAGGTCGATGTAAGTCACGCCCTCTTCAAATTCGTCCTTTGTGACATTGTGACATACATAAAGAGGAAGCATTTTCGCTCCGGTTGCAGAGCAGAGTTTCTCCGAGAGCTTGCTTGCCGAAAAATCGAGATAAAATACGGTATCCATTTCATGCTCGCCTATCTCGTCCATAAGGTAAGCCATTGTATAAACCGACGGCTCCGATTCCGAACTGCATCCACTGAAAGCCGCAAAATATTCAAGGTCATATTCGTGCGCAAGGTAACGGAATGGAAATCTGTCACCGATAACTATTGTATTTTTCGGAGCATTTTTGGTCATTTCACTAAATTCTTCGTCCAACTTATGAAGCCTGTCCATATATTCGGAAGCGTTTTCACGATAAATCTCCGCATTTTCACTGTAATTTTCGCATAAAGCTTCTTCAATTCCCTGAATACACCGTACAGCATTTGCCGGAGAAGTCCAGATGTGACCGTCGGCATTTTCCTCGCTGACCGTCTCCTCACCCTCCTCATCATGGTTATGATGTTCGTGATCATGATCGTGACCTGATTCCGACGCTCCAGCAACAGCTTCCTCTTCAAGAAGCTCAGCGTATTCAAAGAGCCGCACTACAGTTATTTCGCTTGTATCAATAGAATCGAGTATCTTATCGACCCAAACCTCGTCCTCTCCTCCTATGCAAACAAAAACGTCACAGCTCTGAATCTTTGCAATATCGAGCGGAGTCGGCTCGTAGGAATGAGCTTCTGCTCCGGTATTTAAAAGCATTGTTATATCAGCGGTATCACCAGCAACAGCTCTTGCAAAATCATAGGGCGGAAAGCTTGTTGTGACTATCGAGATGCTGTCGCTTTTTTCTTTTTTAAGAGAACATCCTCCGGCTAAGGAAGTAAAAATAACAAACGCTCCGACAATAATTCCCAAAAGACTTCTTCTCATTTTTCCTCAGCTCCTGAACATTCCGAGCAAGTTCCGTAAAAGACCGTTTTTGAAGAATCCACAGCAAATCCATGATTTTCAAGAATATGCTGATTTACTCCGGAAAGATGCATACATTCAGTGTGTATAAGTTTTCCGCAGTTTACGCATTTCAGATGAAAATGCTGACGGCAATTCTGATTCTCGTCGATATACTGATAACAAGCTCCTGTTTTTCCGTCTATAGTATATTTCCTTACGACACCCTGTTCAACAAGCTTATCGAGCTGACGATATATAGTCGTTGTCCCGACCGAAGTACCCTCCGAAGTTAAAAAAGCGCTTATTTTCTGAACATTCGTATGATTTTCTTTGTTGTCAATAAGAAAAGCCAGAAGTTTTTCTTTTTGCCTTGTATTATATCCTGAATCCTTGTTCATATTTCCTCCGAGATCAATAATATGAAAATGGTTTTCATTTTCATATTATATCATGTTATTTTGGTTTTGTCAAGAAAAAATAAGAGCCGCCGCAATTTTAGTGCAGCAGCTCTTTCAGAATCAGCATCACTCTGCCAATTCGCCCTTATAATATCTTTCAAGAGTTTCAGCGTCAACGGCTATATTTTTCCAGCCGTCGCCTTCTATTTTAACCATAATTTCAACGTCGTCCTCTTCTAATCCGCCTGTATTGGTAAAAATAGTTTTGAATTCGTATCCCTCAACTACATTTATGTCGTCCGCAGTAATCTGATCTTTTACTCCCGAATCAGCAAGATTTATATTAGATATTTCGACAAAATATTTTTGTGCTCCTGCAATCTGATCATGATTCAGAGCATTCTTCTCCAATATCTCCTTCATTCCCGGAACATTATCCGCCAGTTCAAGGTATGAATGTATTCCCGTATTAGTTTTTGAAACCATTTCATCATAAAGATTATTGTTTTTAAAAATATCAAGCGTTACTTTCGGATAAAGGTAATTAAGAACCGCTTCACCGCCATTTTCACTGTAATTAACACGATAGATTTCTGCTAAAGCCTCGTCAGCAGATTCACCAACTTGAGCCACAGCAGATGGAGGCGTGGTATCCTCTTTTTTATGATGACGGCAGGAAGAAAACGCACCGGCAATAACCGTACACGAAAGCATAATAGAAATCAATTTTTTCATTTTGAAAATCTCCTAAAATTTATATTAATCTTGAAATCTCACATAAAATCCACTTTATAATTATAACACAATGCAATAAATATGTCAACAAAAGTATTTTATGTTATTTTTTTCAAAAAATCCAACGAAATATATTGACATTTTCATAAAAATGCTGTATAATATTTCAGAGCATTTCACTTTAATAATTTAAAGCTTTACAGATTCAAAACCGTAGAGCAATAAGAAAAGGAGAATTTAGAATGAATGCAAAAATCGCAACCCTTATCATCCTAGCTGTTTATGTTGCAATAATGGTCGGGATAGGAATTTACACCTCGAAAAGAACGAAATCTTCAGATGATTTCATGCTTGGCGGAAGAAGCGTCGGCTCATGGCTGACCGCTTTTTCGTACGGAACTACATACTTTTCAGCCGTTGTTTTTATCGGATACGCTGGACAGTTCGGCTGGATGTACGGAGCTTCCGCAGCGTGGGTAGGAATCGGAAACGCTATCATCGGAAGTCTTATCCCATTCTTCCTCATCGGAAAAAGAACCCGACTTATGACCAATCATATCGGTGCAAGAACAATGCCAGAATATTTCGAGCATCGATTTGATTCAAAGGCTCTTAAAACAGTTTCTGCCGCAATCGTTTTCATCTTCCTTATCCCCTATACAGCTTCAGTTTATAACGGACTTTCACGTCTTTTCGGCATGGTTTTCAATCTCGGTGAAAACGGAGCAACTTACATAATTATCGCAATGGCAGTTCTTTCAGCTGCATATGTTACTCTCGGCGGATACAAAGCTACAGCTCTTAACGATTTCTTTCAGGGAATCATTATGCTCATCGGAATCGCAACCGTTGTGGCTCTTACCGTTCAGAAAAAAGACGGATTTTCAGCAGCTATAGACGCTTTAAACGCTATTCCGGACAGCACTAATGGCAAAACCGGAACTCTCGGCTCGCTCTTCGGACCTGATCCGATAAATCTTCTCGGAGTTGTAATTCTCACTTCGCTCGGTACATGGGGACTTCCTCAAATGGTTCAGAAGTTCTATGCTATCAAAAATGAGGACGCTATCAAAAAAGGCGCAATTATCTCAACATTTTTTGCTCTTGTAGTCGCCGGAGGCTCTTATTTCATGGGAGGATTCGTAAGACTTTACTGCACAACCTCCGCAGCAGATACAGACAAATCACTCATCGAAGTAGTAAACGGCAAGCCTGTTTACGATACTATGGTTCCTGCACTTATTAAAACTGCACTGCCGAATATTCTCATCGGACTTGTTGTAGTACTTGTTCTTTCAGCATCGCTTTCAACTCTTTCATCTCTTGTTCTCACGTCAAGTTCAACTCTCACAAACGACCTTATAAAGCCTCGTGTAAAGAATTTCGACGACAAAAAGCAGATGACATTCATGCGTGTGTTTATCGCAGTATTTCTCGTAATATCTGTAATAATCGCCTGCAACAAGAATGCCTCCATTTCAACTCTTATGTCGTATTCGTGGGGTGCACTTTCCGGAGCATTCCTCGGACCTTTCCTCTATGGTCTGTTCATGAAAAAAGCTTCCAAAGCTGCTTGCTGGACAAGCTTCTGTACGGGAATCGGAATCAGCGTACTTCATATGCTTCTTTTCAGCATGAACATCAGCGCTTTCGACGGAATAAAGCAAGCTGTTATCGACCTCAACTGTCCGCTCAATCTGCTTTCTCCTATCAATGCCGGAGCTATTGCAATGATTATTTCTCTTATCATCGTACCTCTTGTAAGTATGTTTACTAAATCTCCTAATGAGAAAGTCGTTGAAAACGCATTTAGTTCGCTTAAAGCATAAAGCAGTAACATGCAAAAAACGTCTGTCACCAATAAGACAGACGTTTTTCTTTTTTATTTGTCAGTTTTAAGAAAAGTTATAAAATCTATATTGCCATAAGATATAACGTATGTATAATATCTGAGAATCAAAGTCGCATCAATTCCAGTGATTGCTCCATCGCCGTCAACATCTGCTGCGGCCGTTTCTGCGGGAGTAAATCCGCTGTCCATATTCGACAGGATCAAAGTGTATGCCCTAAGAGTAAGAGTTGCATCCACTCCATCAACTACTCCGTCGTTATTAACATCACCCAGCATACGGTCGGACATATTTATTCTTAAAGACGGTGCATGATCTCCGCTTGGGAAAAATTCCTTAGAAGCAATATCAGCGCCGTATTTATAAAGAATATCGCATAAATTTGACGTTTCCTCGGTCATAAAATCAACCGTATACATTCCGGCAGGAGTATCCGCATTAATAACAGCATCAAATACTGCCAGCGGATAATCATCCGAAGCATTTCCTGAAACAGTGAATGGATCAATATGCAGTCCCAATGTATAAGAAACAGACTGGGTGTTATTCTCAGTATCAGTGTCTAAACGTACAGATGTATTTTTTTTGAATTCAGTATAAGGAGCCTGTCCGAAAGCTGTAATAGGATCTGTAAGACCATCCAATGTGATATACTCGCTTTCACTTTTCCATTTTGCAATAATATGACCGGCTTGTTTCATATCATCCTTAATATAAACTCCAGCATTAATTGAAGTAACCACATCATTAGTATTATCAATACGGACGTAAACTGTTCCATTGGGCAAAATCTGATAATTATCGGAATCATAAGCCTTGAAATAAAGCGACGGCGAATAGTCCGAATTTCCATCAGCCGAAGCAGTAAACATTGATACAGAGCCTAATGTGAGCATTGCCGCAGTAAGAGCGGCAGCAATTTTTTTCATATGTAATTCTCCTTTCAAAGAAGTTCAGTCATACGAAGAACGATCTCGGCAACACGCTTTGCAGCGATTTTCTCAAATTCGTCAAATGACATAGCGCCTTCGTCATCTGCATTATCGGAAATACATCTTACGCTGACATAAGGCATCTCATTCAGATAACAGCAATGACCAACAGCAGCGCTTTCCATATCGACCGCATAAGGATCAAATCTTTCCTGAATACTTTTCTTAACCTCATTACTGGAAATAAAAGCTTCTCCGGAAACGATCCTTCCACGAAAGCTGTTTACATTAAACTCGCCGCAAACTTTTTCCGCCGTATTCATAAGCATTTCATCAGACTTGAAAATTCCACAGTAAGGCGGATAATCGTTAAGAAAATGAAGATCAAGATCATGGGGAAGAACTTCAGTGGAAATAACAACATCGCATACCTTAACAGCCGTATTCATTCCTCCGGCAATACCCGTATTAATGACATAATCCGGCTTAAAATTATCAATTGCTGCCTGTGTGCAGAGTGCAGCATTTACTTTAGCTATTCCACAGCAGGCATTTATGATCTTATTATTCTTATATGAGTTAATGTAATAGTCAAAGCCGGAAAAACGTTTTACCTCAGCTTCACCAAGAATGCTTCTTATATCGGCAAGTTCAGATGGCATTGCGCCGATAATTACTATAGTTTTTATGACAGAACACCTCCGGTTAAATTTCAGAATGCACCAATTTAAAATGATGCTATAATAATTGTATCACAAACATCCCTTTAAGTCAAGCGGAATATATTAACGACTGCATTTACTGTTCTCACATTTTAAGGGAGACTCTGTCTCCCTTAAACCCTCTGCCAAAGGGGAATAAATCCCCTTTGGAAACCCACAATTAAATTATTACAAATACCCAAAGAAGTATTTGCAATAATTTAGGCAGAATGCCCAGACGGAAATAATTCGTTTCACAAGGAATTAAAGACAAAAAGTCCGCTTAATAAACATAACCAAAAAGAAAAAAGGTGCATGAAAGCACCTTTTTTCTTAGAAATCTGATTTTATACTAATCAGGCATTAGGATCAAGTGTTGGAACAAGTTCAAGCTTGAACTTCTGAATCTGAAGAGCGTCTTCGTTTGTAACACCGCTTACTCCGTTTTCGTAAACATCAGCATTCAGCAGTCCCTGTGCTGTTATATGAGTTGGATCAGAACCTTTAAGACCATACTTATCAGGGTTAGAAAGTGACTGCATGATAAGAACAGCGTCAGACATATCTACCTTATTGTCGCAGTTAGCGTCGCCCCATACAATCTTGGAAGGATCGCCTTCGTCAATTGGATTAGTCGTTGTAGTTGTAGCTGTTGAAGTAGTTGTGGTACTTGTAGTAGTTGTTGTTGTCGTAGTTGTGGTAGTAGTTGTTGTCGTGGTAGTTGTAGTAGTTGTTGTTTCTGGAATGTTATAATAAACCTCAACATTGCTTATAGTGATAGAATCTGCCTCACCGTAATAATAGCCGAGATTAACGGTTCCCTCCTTAACATTAACAAGATTTGTTTCAGCGTTTGAACCGGCAATTTGATCAGGAAGAATCCACATAACACTTGTAGTTTCACCAGGATTTAAAACAACATAATCAGGCTTTGATTCCTGATACCAGTATTTATTATTGTCATCAGGATCAGTTATGCTTGGATCATCAATACCTGTACCTAATCCATAAACTATCTTCTTAGAGTCAGAATTTGAAGTTATATCAAATCTTACTGCATAAACGTCCATATCCTCTTCGATTCCGAGTTCAGCGTAAGATTTCTCGATTTTATTTGCTGTTTCATCTTTATGAGAAATAAGCTCGTTTACCTTAGTTGAAATAGAAGATGTATAAGGAACTGTTTTCTCAATTGTATATGTGAGGAAAGCACTTGTGATCTTACATGTTTCAAGCTCTGTGTACTCCTCAGCATTTTCAGTTCCATACCAGAACTGGAATGAAACGGCGTCTGTAACCTGAGTTCCCATATCCTTCTGAGCACTCGTCGGAGGTTCCCAGTAAGCTTCAAAGTAGGAGCCTGCGCCCTCAAGAGTAGTACCTGTTCCGATATCGTCGATAAGGAACTTTACTCCGGCTGATTTAAATTCTTCAAGCTGCTCTGGTCCCATATCGTTATACCAATAACCAGCATTCTCTTTGCCTTCGATATTTGCGAGCTGCTTAGCGTATTCCGTATCGGCATCAGAACCCTTTTTAACATTCATACCGCCGCCGTACATAAATTTATCGAATTCTTTATCAGATTCAACAACAACTGTAAGCGACTCAACAGTAACTCCAGCCATCTCAGTAATACCAAAATCAGCGTATGTGAACTTGTGGCTGTTTATAGGAGCATCTTCGGTAAACTCATCAGGATGAGCGGCATAATAATCCTCATCAAAACCTTTTGTAAGGGTAATATCAAGACCTTCAAGCTGTCTTGTAACAGTTGAACTGATTGTAGCTGTGCCGTTTTTATTATCTTCGAAATTCCATTCACCGCTTTTTTTGTTTTTAGCTGTAACAGTAGTTCCGCTTCCAGTTCCAGTACCTGTGCCTGTACCATTAAATGTTGTACTTGTAAGAGTTACGGTATTGTCAACCATATCGTTCTTACTGTTATCCCAGTGAGCAGAATAATAACATCTGAATTCATACTTACCGCCGGGGAGAACATCAAGTGAAGAAAGATCTATAGTGATCTGATTTTCACCCTTTTTAAGCTTTATGGCAGTACCCTCAGGATTATCCACTTTAGGATTCATCCATTTTCCACTCTGATCAAGTTCAAGCCAGTCACCTGCGCTTTTAACGGAAACACCAAGACCGTATGAAAAGCTCTGTCCTTCATAATCGGAATTAATTGTAAAAGTAATTTTTTTAGCGCCGTCTGCCGGAAGTTTTCCCTCGATCGTAGTATCAGCTTTCATAGTATCAGCAGTTTTCTGTGAAGAAATGTTGATAACCGGATCAACTACAGCCGTTGACGTGAGTGAAAGAGCGCACGTTGAAACAGCTGAAACTGCCATAGCAAGACTGACAGCAGAAACTTTTATTCTGCTTGCAATTGTTTTTCTCATGATAAATCATCCTCTCATAAATTTCTTATTTGAACTTTGGACAAAACCGCATAAAGCTATAGTGCAGATTCTTCATGCAGTTCTACCGTTACTATATCTGCATTTTAATTATATCACACTTAAGACGCCCATTTGTTAACTTTTTATGAACTTTGTGTAAATGTAAAAAAAAAAGAAAAAAGTGTAATAAATATATATGCAAAACAGAGATACCGTATTTATGCAGTATCTCTGTTTAACGTAAATATTATTTTAATTAGTATTGGATTTTACAGATGTAAATGAATCGGCTGCTGATCTGGCAGACGTCTCATCTTCATCATCCGTTGTTTTTTCAGGTTCTATATGTTTTGTTTTCTGAATCTTTACAGCCGCTTTTGTAACTGACCATACTTTATCGGAAGCAAGACACGAAAAAGTTACATCATAACTGAACTGTTCTGAAAGCCCTTCCGCATTAAGAAGGTTAGCGTCAGCTATAAAATTCGTGGAGGTAAGTTCTGAAATAACATCTTTCGGACCAATAACGTTTATTCTAAGACTCTTGGTAAGCAAAGTATAATCATACTCGCTGCTGTTCGGAACATTGCTTATATGAATATTAGACTGATCAAGAACTATTTCTTTCTTTTCAAGCTCTGAATCGTCAAGAGTGACGGTAACGGAATCTACGCCCGACATATTTATCATATTCTTTTCCTCAAGAACGCTGTTGATGTCAAAGGTTTTAACGTAGCCAAGATCAAGGTCGCTGAGAGCGATTTTGCCTATTTCAAGCGAATCCGGAATCTCAGACTGACTGCTTCTCGAAGCAATCGTAAGCGAATCGACAGACATCTCGAATTTAAGACTGCTCCTATCAAATTCCGCCGGTGCGTTTACTATCTGAACGGTCAGATCGACTGTTTTCTGAGTCAAAACCGGAATACTTATGGTAAACGTTGAATTGTTTATCGAAAGCTGAGATTGATCAATAATAGTGCCGTCCTCTGCACAAATCTGCAATTCATCGCTCTGAAGAGTATACGAGGAATCAAGCTGAAGCTCTTTATTTGAAACGGCATAGCAATTCGCTATTTTTGCAAGCTGAGCGGACGGTCCTGTTATAGTAATAACGTTAGGCTCGCATATAAGTTCCTCACGATAGATCGTCTTTCCGTCTACAGAAACAATATTCGGAATCCTTGGCGAAACGGGAACTTCGATAGTATCGTACTTATCAAGAACAACAGAAGCCGTCTGCGGATAAATTGATTCTACCTCATACTGTATACCTGTATTGCTTCTTATTTTGATCGGAAGAGTTTTTCTTCCTGATGTACTTATATTATCGGCGTCTATGTAAGCAGTGAAACTTTCGGAATTAAGATCCGCCGCCTGAGTTCGGCTGCCCTTTACCTTAATATTGACCTCTTCAACATCGCACGAAATAACGCTTAAACCGCTTTCAGCTGCGGAACTTCCTGATATATCAATATTCAGGGTTATATTTTCAATATTTTTTGTAACCGACGGATAAAGCGTCATAGATATCACAAACCAGCAAAAGCAAGCGATAAGCACGGAATAAATCGCAAGAGAAAGGTTATTCTGAGTTGCCTTTACAAGCTGCCGCTTTATTTTTTTCAGAATATTCATTTCTTTTTCCTCCTCTCACGGTGCGAGGAAAAGAGTTTTTTTCCGGGAATTGTAATTTCTGTTTTTTCTTCAAGAATCTCGCTTTCAAGAAGCTTTTTCAGTTTTTCTCTTGAATAATCTCTGACAAGAACTCCGTTCATAGCAGTAGATATCTGTCCTGTTTCCTCTGAAACGACGATAACTATGGCGTCGGAATTTTCACTCATTCCGATAGCCGCTCTGTGACGTGAACCAAGTTTTTTGTCTATCTGCTCATCCTTCTGGGGTTTGGGAAGAAAGCAGGCGGCGGCAAGTATAACTCCGTCTCTCATAATAACAGCGCCGTCATGCAGCGGAGTTTTGGGGTAGAATATATTTCCGAACACTTCTTTGCTCGGAACAGCGTTCATTATCGTACCTGTTTCTATCTGTTCACCGAGACGAACCTGCCGTTCAATAACGATAAGCGCACCCGTGCAGGTTGCCGAAAGTTCAACGCAGGAATCGCATATAGCCTCGATAGCCGGCATCCACATTTGAGTAAGCTCGCTGGTACTTTGTCCGATTCCGAAAAATCTTACTCCAAGGCGTGTTCTTCCGGCTTTTTCAAGCAATCGCCTGAGCTCCGGCTGAAACAATATTATCATAGCGATAAGTCCTATATCAAGAGCCTGCTTTAAAATGTACTGAATTGCTTTAAGTTCAAGAAAAACGCTTACGAAATATCCTGCTACAAGAATGAGTATTCCCTTAACAAGCTGTCCGGCACGAGTTTCACGGATAAGCTTCAGCAGAAGATATATAACGTATGCAAGAATTGTAATGTCAATAATATCAATAAATTCAAGAGTGCTTATAATGCTTAAAAAAGCTACTTTCAAATCATGTAAGGACATTTATTCACATCCTTTCTCTTAGAATATGTACGAGGGCAGCCGCCCTCGTGCTGACTGCATAGTTATTCATTATAATAATATTGTACCACAATTTCAGATAATTTCAATAGTTTTTTGGCAACTTCCCTAATTTAATATATTTTTAACTAAACGAGCAAGATTTACAGCGTCTCTTTCGCTGCTGAAAGCCGATGGGGCAAATCTGATCGTACCTATTTTTTCCGTCCCCAACTGAGTGTGAGCAAGAGCTGCGCAGTGGAATCCTGCCCTGAGACAATAGCCTCTTTCGGCAAGTTTATCCGCAAGCTCTTCCGCCGGAATTCCTTCAATATTAAACGAAACTATCGGAACGTAAGAACTTCTCGGATCACGGTATATCGTTATCCTTTTATCATTTGCAAGCTCATTTATGAAACGCCGGCATATTTTTTCCTCATGGCTGAAAATCTTATCCATACCTGTGCTTCTGATAAACTCGATTCCGGCTTTTACCGACATTGCTCCGATAATACAAGTCGTACCGCTTTCAAGACCATCCGGAAGTATATCCGGCTGATTAAGGCTCATCGAAGCGCTTCCCGTTCCTCCCTGAATAGTGGGATGAATTTTATATTTTCCATCGGAGATAAGAAGTCCTGTGCCGGTTATTCCATAAAGTCCCTTATGACCGGCTGTACAAAGGATATTTATTCCGTCGCCGAGCTTTATATCGAGTATTCCGCACGCCTGTGCGCCATCCGCAATGAAGCAGATGTTATGCTTACGACAAAGTTCTCCGATTTTTTTCCAAGGCATGATCTGTCCGGTAACATTGCTTGCAAGAGTGCAGACAATAGCTTTAGTATCATTTCGGATAAGTGATCGGAAGCTTTCAAGCGTTTTGTCATCCTCCGGATAAATCCTTGCAACAGACATTGAAATTTTTCCGCTGCGAGCCATTTCCGCCGCAGGACGTGCAGCCGAATTGTGTTCCATTCCGCTTATGATAATATGCCCGCCATTGCTCATTATTCCTTGTATTGCCATATTAAGGGCATAAGTGCAATTAAGGGTAAAAATCACGTTTTCGGGTTCAGCTCCGAAAAAATCCGCAGCCGTTTCACGAGCCGAATATAATGCAGAAGAGGTTTGCATAGCAAGCTGATGACCGCCTCTGCCGGCGTTTCCGCCATATTTTTCCATAGCCGTAACAACCGCTCTTTTAACTCCTTGCGGCTTAGGATAGGTCGTTGCGGCATTATCAAAATTTATTATCATATCCTATGCACCTCCGCAGTCGATTTTTGTATACGGAATTGCGTAGTTTTTTAAAATTTCACCAGCCTTACTGCCGTCGCCGTAAACATACAGCGAAAATCCGCAGCTGCCGGGCGAAACGTTGACATTCCTTTTTATTTTACAGGAATACCCTCTCGACCTCAAAAGCTTTTCGCCTTTAACAGTATAGGTGTAAGACGGCATCTCTACAACGCAGACTGTCAAAAGTATCACCCCTGACCGGAACAATGCAGTTCAGCCTGAAATAGGGGTACAATCCGACCATTTCCGGAAAAAGTTCCAGACTGGTCTTATTTAATATATGATATAAATCTGAATACTGTGAAAAAGTTCAATTATTTCCTTTTCTTTTTTTTATTTCTTACAGACAATCTAAAGTCACCTAGATTTCTTCAAAGAGGGAAATATTCTAAGTGAGCGT
>CAJKFZ010000029.1 GCA_905199285.1 uncultured Ruminococcus sp. | reverse complement strand
ATTTATCCGGATTTGAACAGCACTGCATTATAAATACTGCGTCCGACATATCAAGATCTCCGCTTTCGTTGGCGTCGCCTGGAACATAGTCGTGCATCTCAATAACTGTTTCACTTGCTTCTGAAGAAGATGTAGGAGTCATAAAAATAGGTGAGATACCCACATCACGGGATATCTGTTTGGCAAGCGCCAAATGTTCTTTTGCTGTAAGCTCATAATCCGGAATCACACAAAATGCATAACCTTTATCATTTGCTTCAAGCACTTCATTGTAGTCTTCTTTTAATCCATTCAGACTATCATTACCATATTTTTTAATATAGTCCTCTTCATTAAAATCTTTTCCAAGAAGAGTCGGATATGGAGCAATTTCACTAAAATTGCCAATATGACAATTCAAATCATTTTCCTTGATGTAATTTTCAACAGCGCTGCGCATTTCTTCATCATTATCATATTTTTGAAGTTTTCCAAGAGCGTATTCTTTGCTCATATATGCAGTAATATATGGTGTAGTTGGACGAGCTATTCTCATATAATCTTTATGATAAAGATATGATTGTACATACCCCTTTTCGTTTAGGGCATCATATAATTGCTTCGCCTGATAATCTGTTATATTCAATTCACGACTTTCTTCATATGAAGGATTCATACCATCATAGCTATAAACAGTCCATCCGACATTGCCGCTGGCAAGTTCAAGATTTCCTCTCTTTGAAACAGCATTAGGACAAATCTCGCTTATTGTATTCTCTACAAATTCAAAATCGGTATCAGGAGAAAAGTCGATTGAAATATAATTAGGCGCCACATCTGCAATCATCATCTGTCCGAAGCCTTTATACATGGCGTTATTATTTAAAAAAACATATTCGTATTCTTTCGAATAACTTGAAATTAAGGAATCATTAAAATCAATTTCCACATATCCGTTTTCAATCGCTTCATCCAATTCATCATAAGTCATTTTCTCGCAGATAGCATTTGCCGAAGAACAAATAACCATTGA
Organism: uncultured Ruminococcus sp.; assembly: GCA_905199285.1. Taxonomy (GTDB): domain Bacteria; phylum Bacillota; class Clostridia; order Oscillospirales; family Ruminococcaceae; genus Ruminococcus. Next base: position 16,133 of record CAJKFZ010000029.1, on the reverse strand, counting down.
CGATAAAACTGAAACTGCTGTCATTGCAGACAATAATTTTTTCATAATGCTTCCTCCTTGTTTAATCAATATTAGGATTTTGTTTATAGAATCTAAGCAATTCTGCTGTTACTCGGGTTGCAATATTAGTTTTTGTTTCTTGCACTTCATGTGATGAAATTCCAATAACTGTATAATATGTCTTCCCATTTATAGTTTCAGTATAATATATCGGACTTCCGCTGTCTCCAACAGACATATCAGCATTATAAATAAAACTGCGAGGAGCAGTACTTGTTACAGAACCAGTGGCGCTATACATATTATGCAATTTATTATTGTTCACATCTATTTCTGAACCGTCGGCATTATAATATTTTTCCGGAAAACCCGTATTTGAAATAGATACATTACAGCTTGGCGAATAATTCAGAACTGTTCCTAAATCGAACTGCATATAATCGCTTAAATCTTCTTCAACAGTTATCAATGCGTAATCATAATTTGAAATCATTGTTATACCATTATACATAAATTTCCTTGGCACATGAAATTCTTTCGGAACAACATCCAATGTAGTATTTCCATTATTATCAAAGAATTTTATACTGGTAATGTTCTGAACTTCCTTTGTATATGAATTCACAACACAATGAGCTGCAGTTGCAATTGTATGTTTTCCAACAACAAATCCGCTTCCAATAGAACCGTTAGATGAAATTATTTTAACAACGCCATTTTTAGTCCAGTCGATAACTCTGTCATCAGTATCGCCTATAACAGCTCTGGTACTTATTGAATTATCCGAATCATTATAATACTTTGTTGATTCATTTAAAGTATATTCTTTTGATTTCAGCTCTTTACGAGTCTGCGCATCATACACAAGATAGTCTACGGACGAATCCCCCTGCGGACTTACTGCTTCCGGCGAAGCTATCATCACATTATCATCCTTGTCGCCAAGCATCTCGAGCTTATACATCTGAACCTTATAGGAATCCATTGGAGTAACAACACCGTTATTGTCGAAATCAAGCTTATCGACATTTTCAGGGGTGATAGCACCGCTGAGATACTGCATAATTACAACAGCGTCAGACATATCGATTTTACCGTCGCCGGACGGATCGTTGTAAACCACATTCTGAGCTGCCGAACCTGAAAATGACATAACAGAAGCCGCAGCAACCATAGCGGTAGATAGGAATGCGATCATCCTTGACTTAACCTTCATAATAATTCTCCTTTACCATATTATATTCTGTTTATCTGCAAATGAATCAAGAAAATTCATCGGAATCACTCCTTTTATATATTATAACATTAAATATTAATTTTGTCTACTGTGATTTTATACAAATATGTTGAGGAAAATTTGTTTTGTTGTAATATAATATAAAAAAGCTGCCGCAAATGCAGCAGCCTTTGAATCTTTACTTAACCGGAACAGAAATAACGTCCTTGCGCATATAAGGTCTGAGAGCTTCGGGAATTCTTATGCTTCCGTCCTCGTTGAGGTTATTTTCGAGGAAAGCAATAAGCATTCTCGGCGGAGCAACGACCGTATTATTAAGAGTATGAGGCAAATATTTATTGCCGTCGCTGTCCTTTACTCTGATTCCGAGTCTTCTTGCCTGAGCGTCGCCAAGGTTTGAACAGCTTCCGACCTCGAAATATTTCTCCTGTCTTGGAGACCATGCCTCAACGTCGATACTCTTAACCTTAAGGTCTGCAAGATCGCCCGAACAGCATTCAAGAGTTCTTACCGGAATATCGAGTGTGCGGAAAAACTCAACAGTATAGCTGTACATTTTCTTGAACCACTCCATACTCTCCTCAGGCTTGCAGACAACGATCATTTCCTGCTTTTCAAACTGATGGATACGATAAACTCCACGCTCCTCAATACCATGAGCGCCAACTTCTTTACGGAAACACGGCGAATAGCTTGTAAGCGTTTTCGGGAGTTCCTCTTCCGGAATAATAGTGTCGATAAACTTACCGATCATGGAATGCTCGCTCGTACCGATAAGGTAGAGGTCCTCGCCCTCGATCTTATACATCATGCCTTCCATTTCGGCAAAGCTCATAACACCCGTAACAACATCGCTTCTTATCATAAAAGGCGGAATGTAGTATGTGAAACCCTTGTCGATCATGAAATCTCTTGCATAGGAGAGGATGCAGGACTGGAGCTGAGCAATATCGCCGCAGAGATAGTAGAAACCGTTTCCGCTGGTTTTTCTTGCGCTGTCGAGGTCTATTCCGTTGACTTTTTCCATAATATCAACATGATAAGGAACTTCAAATTCCGGAACGATTGGTTCACCGAAGCGTTCAACCTCAACATTTTCGCTGTCGTCCTTACCGATCGGGACGCTTTCGTCAATAATATTTGGTATCACGAGCATGATCTCTTTGATCTCGCCCTCGAGCTGAACTTCAAGAGCCTCCATTTCAGCAAGCTTAGCGCCGAGTCCGGCAACCTCGGCTTTAACCTTTTCGGCTTCTTCCTTCTGACCTTTCGCCATAAATCCGCCGATCTCCTTGCTCTTCACCTTGCGCTGATTACGCAGGCTGTCGCATTCAACCTTAGTTTCCCTGTATTTTTTATCGAGCTCGATAACCTTGTCAACAAGTTCAAGCTTTGAATCCTGAAACTTTTTCCTGATATTTTCCTTTACCATTTCAGGATTTGTTCTTATCAATTTAATGTCTATCATTTTAAATCTGCTCCTTTATATTTCCTTTGCGAGCTTATTTGCAAGCTCGGTAAGATCGTCTTTATCGTAAAATTCAAGGATAAGCGCACCCTTATTTTTTCCGTAATCAACTTTAACCTTTCTGCCGAGCTTTTCTTTTAAAGAAAGCTCCACTTCAACAAAGTAGCTGTCGATACGGCTGTCGGAAGCCTTTTCGGAGTTCGTTTCATCCTCTGTCTCCAGCGATTTCTGAGCCGCTTTTTCTACCTGACGAACGGTAAGACCGCCGTCGGAAGCCTTTATAGCAGTAGCAATAAGTATTTCCTCGTTATCGAATCCAAGCAGCGCACGAGCGTGACCTGCTGAAATATCGCCGTTTTCGAGCATTTTCAGAACTCTATCCGGCAGTGACAGCAATCTTACGGAATTTGCAACAGCTGAACGTGAACGTCCGACCATTTTTGCGACCTTGTCCTGAGTCATACCGAACTTCTCGATAAGCTCGTTATAACCGGATGCCTCTTCAACGGGATTCAGATTCTCACGCTGTAAATTCTCGATAATAGCGATCTGCATCGTTTCAAGGTCTGAAAGCTCCCTGATATTGACGGGAACTTCATCAAGACCAAGCATTCTTGCCGCACGCCATCTTCTTTCACCGGCAACGATCTGATAACCGCCATTGCTTATCGGCCGGACGAGAATCGGCTGAAGCATACCGTGTTCACGGATAGAATCCGCAAGAGCAGCAATAGCTTCATCGCTGAAATTTTTTCTCGGCTGATCACGATTCGGTTCTATTTCCGAAATTCTGAGCGTTTTTTTAACCTGTATATCGCTTATATTGTCATTAAAAAGCGAATCCAGACCGTTTCCTAAACCGCCTATAGCCATATTTTTATTCATCCTGTATTGCCTCGCTTTTACTTATCAAAGCGATCACTTACGGACTACTCCCCTTTCATTGTTATTTTTTAAAGTTAAATATACCTCTTCTTTTTTTCTGCGGAAGTTCAAGAGCTTCGCCGAGCAGCTCATGTCCGAGAAGTTCATACGCTTCCGAGCCTTTTGAAGATTTATCATAATACATAACCGGTTTTCCGTGGCTCGGAGCCTCGGAAATACGTACATTTCTGGGTATCTTCGTCTCAAAAACCTTATCCGGGAAATATTTTTCAACCTCGGAAACGACTTCGTTTGCAACGTTAAGTCTGCCGTCGAACATAGTGAAAAGGATTCCCTCGATATCGAGCGCAGGATTGTAATTGGTCTTAACGATTTTGATAGTGCTTACAAGCTGAGAAAGTCCCTCAAGAGCGTAAAATTCCGCAAGCATGGGAACAATGATTGAATCGCAAGCGACAAGACTGTTGATAGTTATCGTGCCGAGAGCCGGAGGACAGTCTATAAAAATGTAGTCGTAGTCCAGCTTACAGGTGAGAAGCTGCATTCTGAGGCGATTCACTCTGTTTTCAAAATTGACCAATTCGATCTCGCATCCCGCAAGATTTTCGGTAGCAGGAACGAGCGAAACGTTTTTAAATTCGGTATGTATAATAGCGTCCTGAATGCGGGTTTTACCTGTTATAACGTCATAAGTAGTAGCTTTGGCAGATTTTTTTCTAACGCCGAAGCCAGTTGTTGTATTTCCCTGCGGATCAGAATCAATGCAAAGCACCTTGTAATCCCTTGAACCGAGATATGCTGACAAATTAACAACAGTCGTTGATTTTCCGACGCCGCCCTTCTGATTTGCCACAGCAATGATTTTTCCCATGAAATCTTCCTTTCAAATATATCCTCTCCGCAATCGTAACCAATAACGTCAACTTAAGCGGGGACGCTGTCCCCGTACCCCTGCCAAAGGGGAGTACATCCCCTTTGGAATCCCGATATTAATTATTTTTATTGCCTCGTAAAGAGGTAATAAAAATAATTAGGGCAGAATACACCAAGTGAACGCTCTTTTAAAAAGCGTAAGGGACAAAATCCTTAAACTGACAACATCGACAATTGCGGCGAGATAATATTATTGTTCTATTTCCTTATAATTATACCACTTTTTCTTACTGATGTAAATACATAATTTCAAATTTTATAAGTTTTTGCATAAAAAATGTTTCACATGAAACATTTTGAGAATTGTTTCACGTGAAACATTATGTTTTTCATTGATTTTGTCTGTTCTGAATCGGGATTCTGACTCTGTATTCAATATACTCCTCGTTTTGAATTTTCTTGGAATCTGCTGAAATTCCAGCCGCCTGCATAGTTTCAACGGCTTTATTAATGGTATTCACAAACATTTTTACGTTCTGAAAGACCTTAGACCGCTTTTTATAGCTTGCTTTTTCTTTCTGATGACCTATATACTCGTCAATAAGGCGTTCAGATTTCTCAACATTTAGATTATACTTAATGATTTTTTCAAGGATACAATACCTATCCTCAGGACTTGCCAGTCGGAGAAGAGCTCTCGCATGACGTTCGGTTAGATTAAACTTCATAATGAGATCACGTTCTTCAGGTGAAATACGGAGCAATCTAAGCTTATTTGCAATTGTACTCTGGGCTTTTCCGAGCTTCATTGCAGCGTCCTCCTGAGTCATTCCGTAGTATGTAATGAGCTGTTCAATAGCGATTGCCTCCTCAAAAAACGAGAGATCCTGCCGCTGAATGTTCTCAACAAGAGCAAGAATCGCCGAATTTCGGTCACTTATTTCATGAACAATACATGGAACTACCGAAAACCCGCACATTTTAGCAGCACGCAGCCTCCTCTCACCTGCGATCAATTCGAACTTATCTCCAGTACGTCTCACAGAAAGCGGCTGAAGAATACCATTCTGAGCGATAGATTCAGCGAGAGCCGTTATTTCATTTTCGGGAAATTCAGTTCTTGGCTGATGCGGATTAGGTCTTATCAGCTTTATTTCAACTTCGATGACCTTGTTCACAAGTTTTTCTTTAGTAAAATTTAAAAATCCTGCCATATTTTTGTCCTCACACATTTTACTTGGGTTACCCCTGTAAAAATATTGTAGCATTTCTGGGAAATAATTACCATACAAAAAAACCGCCAATTTTCAGCAAACTGACGGTTTATTTATCAATATTAAATGATTTCAGAGCAATTTCTTCTTGATCTGACTGCTATTTCGAGGATATTTTGTCGGAGTCTGCGATATTTTTTCTATCTGAACAATACGTCGCTCCTCATTTTCCAGTGAATAATTTGTTTCACGTGAAACATTTCCGCCGAGAATTTTAATTGCGTTGAATCCAAGAGAAATATCCTCATTCGGACCTTTCATCGCAACAAACTTCCCTTCGACCTTTACAAAAGGAATGCACAGTTCGCTCAAAAGTGACATATTGGCAACGGCTCTTGCACAGGAAACATCAAATTTCTCCCTATATTCAGGCTTTTTTGAGAAATCCTCCGCACGTCCGTGAATAAATTCAGCCTGAATTCCAATCTTTTCACAAAGAAGCTGAAGGAAGGTTATTCGTTTATTCAGACTATCCAGAAGGGTCAAATTGATGTCAGGACGATAAATTTTCAAAGGTATTGAAGGAAAACCGGCGCCCGTTCCAACGTCAATAATGCAAGCATTTTGCGGTATATCCACATATTTCGCCATGATAATACTATCAATGAAATGCTTGTAAAGAATATCGACAGGATCAGTTATAGCGGTTAAATTGACGTTTTTGTTATACTCAATAAGAAAATCGCAGTAAATGGACAACTTATCATAAGTATGCTTTTCGAGACTTAATCCATACTTTTCAAAAGCAGAGCAATATAGTTCAAAATCAGGAAACATCTTAGCCTCCCTTCTCATGCTGTAGCCATACAGCAAGAAGTGAAACATCTGCCGGGGAAACTCCGGAAATTCTTGAAGCCTGACCAATCGATACCGGCTGTACCTTATTGAGCTTTTCTGCCGCCTCAAGTCTTAAACCACGCACACGGCTATAATTCGTGTTTTGAGGGAGTTTTTTCTCCTCGAGATTACGCATTGTCTCAATTTGAGCGAGCTGTTTTGAAATATAACCCTCGTACTTTATTTGTAAATCGACTTGCTCACAAATATCGTCTGAAAGATTCGGACGCTCATCGTCAAACTGAGCAAGAATGTTATAATTAAGCTGCGGACGTCGAATAAGATCAGCCAATTTACATCCGGTAGAGAGCGGAGCGGTATGATTTTCCTCAAGAAAAGCATTCAATTCAGCTGTGGGAGACATATTTTTATGTGAAACACGCTTTATTTCGTCAGCAGTTTTACTGATCTTCGAGAGCAATTTCTTATATCTTTCAGTCGATATAAGACCGATTTTATACCCAATAGGAGTTAATCTCTGGTCGGCATTATCCTGCCTTAAAATAAGACGATATTCGCTGCGTGAGGTCATCATTCTGTATGGATCCGAGCATCCCTTCGTTACCAGATCGTCGATGAGCGTACCGATGTAAGAGCTTGCCCGATCAAGAATCATCGGCTCTCTTCCCTTTATTTTTAAAGCGGCGTTGATTCCGGCAACAATTCCCTGAGCGGCTGCCTCCTCATATCCGGAACTTCCGTTAAACTGACCTGCGCCGTAAAGTCCCTCTATTTTCTTGAATTCCAGAGTAGGAAGGAGCTGAATCGGATCGCAGCAATCGTACTCGATCGCATACGCCGGACGCATTATCTCAACATCTTCAAGTCCCTCTATTGTTTTCAGAAATGCGAGCTGAACATCCTCCGGCAGCGAAGATGACATTCCCTGCAAATAGTACTCTTCTGTCGTAAGTCCCATTGGCTCAACAAAAAGCTGATGTCTTGGTTTATCAGAAAAGCGTACAATTTTGTCCTCGATAGACGGACAATATCTTGGCCCTACTCCCTCAATTTTACCCGAGTATAAAGGCGATCTGTCGAGATTACTGAGTATTACTTCATGCGTATTACTATTAGTATAAGTCACATAACAGCTCACTTTATTTTGAAGTCCGTCAACCGGAGTTTCAAATGAAAACGGAGTAATATACTCATCTCCATCCTGCCTCTCCATAATATCAAAATTAATGCTTCTTTTGTTTACACGACATGGCGTACCAGTCTTAAAACGACGAAGTTCAACTCCATTTTCGATAAGACTCGCCGACAATTTTTTACTCGGCAGGGCTGAATCAGGACCGCTTTCATAAGATACTTCACCAATGTGAATTTTTCCTTTCAGGTATGTACCTGTTGCAATTATCACAGCTTTGACGGAATATTCCGCACCAAGGGACGTTCTTACTCCGACAATTTTACCTTCTTCAACAATAATTTCAGCAATTTCCGCCTGTTTAACAAAGAGATTTTTTTGCTTTTCGCAAACATTTTTCATGTAATTGTGATACATAACCCTGTCCGCCTGAACTCGAAGGCTGTGAACTGCCGGACCTTTTCCTCGATTAAGCATTCTGCTCTGGATAAAGCATTTGTCAGCACCTTTACCCATTTCACCGCCAAGAGCGTCGATCTCCCTTACAAGATGACCTTTAGCAGTACCTCCGATTGACGGATTACAGGGCATATTTGCAATCTGATCAAGCGATATCGTAAACATGACCGTTTTACAGCCAAGTCTTGCAGAAGCGAGAGCAGCCTCTACTCCGGCATGACCTGCTCCAACAACAGCCACATCAAATTCTCCCATATTGTAATTCATAATTATCCCTCATTAAATTGTTTCACGTGAAACATTATTTTCCAACACAAAATCTTGAAAAGACCTCATCAACAACAGCATTGGTGATCCTTTTTCCGGTAAGTTCAAGAAGATGCTGCTCGGCTTCATCTATCAGAACGTTTACAGCATCAAGCAACTCACCGTTTTCAAGAGCGGCAATAGATTCATCAACACATCCAAGTGCTTTGTCAATACACAACTTTTGCCTCTCATTTGCTGCTGAAACCGAGTTTATTGTTATTTCATTTATCTTAAAAATCTTTTCTATTTCACTTCCGAGGGCCTCGATTCCCTCGTTTTCCTTAGCAGATAAATATACTATATGTTTAATTTTATCATTCAATTGAGTAACATCTAATTTCATATCAGCATCATTTTTATTAATAACAGCTACTGATTTTTTATTTTCAATTTTATTAATTAAGTAAAAATCGTCCTCGGTAAGCGGACAACTTCCGTCAAAGACAGCAATAATAAGTTCAGCAGAATCTATCATTTTTTCAGCGATATCAATTCCGATACCTTCAATAACATCGTCAGTTTCATGAATTCCTGCGGTATCAGCAAGGCGGAGCGTAATATCTCCCAGCCTGACTGATTCCTCGACCACATCACGAGTCGTTCCGGCAATATCTGTAACAATACTCCTCTCATAACCGCTCAGGCAATTGAACAAAGTCGATTTGCCAACATTCGGCCGTCCGACAATAGCCGTTGCAACACCGTTTCGGAGTATTCTGCCGCAGTCGTAATTTTCAATAAGTGAAGAAAGATCGTCTCTCACTCCGCAAAGCTGAGACATAAGAGAATCCGGTTCGACCTCCGGAATATCGTCTTCGGGATAATCAGCCCAAGCGGCAAGATCTCCGAGGATTTTTATAAGCTTAGCGGAACATTTCTCAGCCTTTTTAAAGGCAGCTCCTTCACGGAGATTTTCCGCCATTTTCAGTTCTCTTTCGCCCTTTGCGGAAATAATGTCCATAACCGCCTCAGCCTGAGTGAGGTCGAGCTTGCCGTTAAGATAAGCACGTTTGGTAAACTCTCCGGCTTCGGCATTTTCCGCCCCGTTTTTCAGTGCAGTTCTGAGGATTTTTCTTGTAACATAAAGACCTCCATGACAGGAAAGCTCCGCCGTATCCTCTCCAGTAAAGCTGTGCGGAGCACGAAAAATAGTTAAAATACAATCATCAAGGCGTTCGCCATTATCATGAGCGATACCATAAGCGCAGGTATACCCCGGCATCTCTGAAACCTTTTTATTGCCGTGCGGACTGAAAATTTTTTCAGCAACCGCAACAGCGTCATCACCGGAAATACGGATAACGGAAATACCGCCCGTAGAATCCGGAGTTGAAATAGCAGCAATAGTTGACATTAAAACACTCCTTTGTTTATGGGGGGACGCTGTCCCCCCCTTCCCCCCTGCCACAGGGTGAATCCACCCTTTGGAAACCCATTATTATCAATTATTAAGAATACCCCTTAAAAAGGGGTATTCTTAATAATTCTATTACCGGGATTCTTAAGGGGATGTACTCCCCTTAAGCAGGGGGTTAAAGGGGGACAGCGTCCCCCTCAGATCAAAGCTCTATTTTACCGTAAAGACCGCCCTCGATGCTGTCTTCCGGCTTAGGTCTTTTATAATCCTTTTCAAAGCTAGTTGAAAGATCAACCGACTTTCTCTCCATGCTGACCTCTCTGTCACGGTTTCTCGGATTATTATTTCTTCTTCCACCGTCACGGCGGTTATCACGTCTTCTGCCTCCGCCGTACTTAGGATTATTGGATGAAACGATAATTTTTCTGTAAGGCTCTTCGCCGACAGAACGTGAGGAAACTCCCTCAATCTCGGAAATAGCAGAATGAATAACTCTTCTTTCGTAAGGATTCATCGGCTCAAGCGGCTGTGAACGTCCTGTTCGGAGGACTGATTTTGCAACCTTAGCAGCAAGCTGTTCAAGAGTTTCCTTTCTCTTGCTTCTGTAGCCGAGACAGTCAATTGTAATTCTGAAATAATCCTTATCGCCCTTATTAGCAATGATAGAGCAGAGATACTGAATAGCGTCAAGAGTCTCGCCTCTTCTGCCGATAACAGTACCGTTATTGTCGCTTTCGATATTGATAACAGCGCCCGTTTCATTCTGATATATCTGGAATTCGGCGTTTATATCTATTGCACGGAGAATACTTGTGATATAATCTCTCGCAAGCTTTACCTTTGAATGTATAAGAGCTTCATCCTCGATAAGAGTAAAGTTTTCGATAGAAAATTCCTCCATATCGTCCTTGATAAAAGCGTTTTCAGCAGGATTTTTTTCGGTCTTTTTAACAGGCTCAGCCTTTTTTTCCTCAATTTTTTCAGCAGTTTCAGTCTTGATATCCGGCTTAGCTTTTTCAACAGGCTTGCTTGCGGGAGCCGATTTTGGAACAGCAGCCGCAGGCTCCGATTTTTTTACAGGCTGAACATTTGCCGCAGGTTTTGCAGCGGCAGCCGGCTTAACGGGAGCTGATTCAACAAAGCTTGCCTTCACGACGGCTTCTTTTTTTCCGATTCCGAAAAGACCTTTTTTACCTTCTTCAATAATTTCAAATTTAATGGATCTGATATCCTTGCCGAACTTTTTTGCCGCAAGAGCCTTTGCCTCTTCAACGGTTGCGGCCTTAAAAATTTCTGTCATATAAAAAACTCCTTAAAAATTAATCGTCGCTTTCGTTTTCATCGTATATATCGCCGTATTTTTCAGCCATTTTTCTTCTTGCTTCGCTGATCTTATCACGGTTATATTTATTCATTTCAGAACGTGAGATCTTATCTCCGTTTGATTTTTTCTGATTTGAAGCGCCGTTCTGCTGCTGATTCAAAAGTTCCTGCTGCTCCATCATTCTCTGCATAAATGTTTTCTTTTCGGGATGTTTTTCAGCATATATCCTTGCTTTTTCCTTTTCCTTTTCGTTGATGGCAGCCGTACGTTCGGGAGTGAAATACATATTAAGGCCAAGAGTGATAAAGAAAGAGAAAAGAGCCGACCAGATCCAATAGAAACCTATACCAGCCGGAACATTGAATGCGAACCATACTGAAAGAAGCGGCATGAAATACATCATAAATGTCATACAGCCGCCGCCCTGCATATTGGGATTGGTTTTCTTCTGATGCATCTGGCTGTAAACAGAAGAAACGAGCTGTGAAAGACCGGCAAGAATCGGAATAAGTACAAGAATTACCGCTTCGCTGTTCCATGTATCCGGATGAAGCGTAGGTGTTTTACCAAGATTTGCGCCGAAAACGGTAAAGTTTCCGATAAATTCCTGAACATTGGAAAGAAAATTATCTGCAAGACCGCTGAATTTATCCGGAGCGTCGGAAACGGCTGTCATAATTTCAAGCTCGCTTCTCAAGTCTTTTATTTTAAGGCTTGAACCGGCGATTTCCAGCGCACTTTTTCTTATTTCCTTAGGAATTCTTAGAATATGTGTAAGCGGTTTATAGATAACGTCGAGAACTCCGAAAAGCAGGAACATCTGAATAAACGCCGGCAGGCAGCTTCCCATTGGATTAATGCCTTCCTGAACGTAAAGTTTCTGCTGTTCTTCCTGAAGTCTCTGCGGATTATTGGCATAGCTTTTTTTGAGCTTTTCGAGCTTAGGGTTAAGAAGCTGCATTCTTGCGGCATTTTTCTGGGTTTTGTAGTTTACCGGAAAAAGCAGTATCTTTGTAACAACCGTAAAAATTATTATCGAAATAGCGTAATTGCTGCAAACATAGCTTATAAGTTTCATAAGGTATCCGAAAGGAATACCGATAATATCATAAAGTGCGTTCAAATTTCATCCCTCTTAATCGTTGTCGTCTTTTTCTTCGTCATCGTGATCGTAATTATTATGCTCGCTGCGAACGGCGAAATAATCTATTTTTTTCGGCTTTAGTGTAAACTTATCCGGAACGGGATCGAATCCTCCCAAAGACCATGGATTGCATCGGAATATCCTGCAAACGGAAAGCAGAAAACCACGGAAAAATCCGAATTTTCTGAACGCATCAAGAGCGTATCCGCTGCAGGTAGGAGTATATTTACATTTAGCCGGAAAAAGCGGAGATATAAATTTCCGATAAAATTTTATAAGTAAAACAGCGATATATTTCATGTTCGTTTTTTCCCGTAAGAGAAGCTTCTGAACATTCTGTTTATTTCAGCAACGCCGTATTTTTCCATATATCCGCAGTATTCCTGTGATTTAACGCTGCATATGCAGCTTCTTGCGACAATAACGATATCCATACCGACGGGAAGATTTATCTCGGCTTGTCTGTAAGCGAGACGGATAAGTCTTTTCGCCCTGTTTCTGCAAACAGCGTTGCCGACCTTTTTTCCTGCCGTAATACCGAATCTGTTATAAGGTCTGCCATTCGGACGAACATATATAACCGAATATTTAGAAGCCGAATACTTTCCTTTTTTATAAAGCGCAAGGAAGTCTTTATTATCGTTTAAAATTTCCGTATAAAGCATAATAATAATACCATAAAGCATACATTTTCAGGCAGTTTCTGCAAAAATATTTTCCGATACTGCCGCTAACAAAAAAGACCACAAAATAAAGATTTTGTGGTCAGCCTCGTCAGTGAGTTAATCTTGCTCTGCCCTTAGATCTTCTACGAGCTAAAACCTTTCTGCCGTTCTTAGTAGACATTCTCTTCATGAAGCCATGCTCCTTCTTTCTGTGGAGCTTCTTAGGCTGATATGTTCTTTTCATATTCAGATCCTCCTCTCTGCGCAAATGTATTATAAGAATGAAAGCTCAAAACGGCTCACGCAAATCACAGCTCTGCGATCTCATTTTAAAAAGCTTGTCATTCCGATTATTGAACCTTCATCGGCATAACAGACTAATGCCATAATACCTGTGGTCATTACACTAAAACATTATATATTAAAAAAAAAGATATGTCAAGCAATTTCCGGAATTTTTTTTAAAAAAGATAAATTTTCAGATTTTTTACCAATATGGATTCAAATACCGGCGATATATTTTTCAGATTCGTCAGTTATCTGTGGTGGACTCCTAACAGGAGCCTCGACCCTCTGTCACTTCGTGACATCTCCCTACACTGTAGGGAGTCACCGTCCCCCACACCCCCTGCCAAAGGGGAGTAAATCCCCTTTGGAATCCCGATATTAATTATTTTCATTACCCCGTAAAGAGGTAATGAAAATAATTAGGGTAGAAAAACCATAGAATGAACATCCTTTTGAAAAGAGTGCGAGGAACAGAAATCCTTAAGTTGTTGGCATCGTGCAGGGGTATCCCTGCTTTGCACAATGTGTGAAATTAAAAATGTTGAAACTTTTGAAAACTACGTTTAAAACTTTCGAAGACGACGGTTTTCAACATAGATTTTTCTTTTTCGCTGCGTTATTTAAGCAGGTTTTGAACATGGACAAGGTTAAATCCACAAAGTTTTCAACAATATGTCAATTTAGGTGTGGAAACCGAGCTTATTTTCTCACTCTTTATCAATAAAATTGCTTGCAATTTAAAAATTCATGTGCTATAATAGTATTATATTATTATAGGATAGTGTTGTTTTCAACAAGTTTTTAAGCCTGAATCTGCTAAGGGCGGATAAAACAAGTCCTTATCAGCGGCAAATATACATACATGGAGGTTAAAAATGAATTCATTTGAGGATGTTTTTGATAATGTTAAAAAATACTGCCTTGAAAACGATAAAATACCGGAAATCGGAATAACAACGTGGATAGACCAGATGAAGCCCGCAAGCTTCAACGGAACAGACGCAGTTTTCGGTATTCAGACCGATTTTCAGAAGAATATCGTAATGACCAAATACGGCGATATTCTTAAAGACGCTTTTTTAAACGTTCTGGGTTTTAACGTAAATATCGTTATCAACGTTGACAGCGACGAACCTGAAAAGGTAAAGGTTCCAACCGACGACGAGCTTGAACAGAAACACGCCGAGCTTGAAAAATCGTACAAATTCGCAAATTACGATTACACTTTCGATACATTTATAGAAGGTAGATCCAACGAATTTGCCCTTGCCTGCAGCAAATCCGTTGCGAAAAACTGCGGAGAAAGAGCTGTTCCGGATTATAATCCGCTGTTTATATACGGTCCTTCCGGAATGGGAAAAACTCATCTTATCACGGCTATCGCCAACGAGGTAAGAAAAAAGCAGCCAAGCTTCAACATCACTTATGTTACAAGCGAAACATTCGGAAACGACCTTGTAAACGCCCTGAATACAAGCCATATCTCGAATTTTCAGGATAAATACAGAAACGCAGATATCCTTCTTATAGACGATATCCAGTTTTTCGCCGGAAAAGAGCGTATGCAAGAGGAATTTTTCCATACATTCTATAAGCTGCATCAGGAAGGCAGACAGATCGTTATCACATCCGATAAGCCGCCGAAAGAGCTTCTTACCCTTGAAGAACGTCTCAGAACGAGATTCGAGGGCGGTCTTATTGCCGATATTTCCGCTCCGGATTATGAAACAAGACTTGCTATCATCAACAGAAAATCCGAGCTTTTAGAACTTAAAATGCCAAGCGAAGTTGCCGAATTTATGGCA
The DNA here is from genome assembly GCA_905199285.1 of uncultured Ruminococcus sp. Taxonomy (GTDB): domain Bacteria; phylum Bacillota; class Clostridia; order Oscillospirales; family Ruminococcaceae; genus Ruminococcus. The sequence goes on along the minus strand of CAJKFZ010000029.1, from coordinate 1,115 downwards.
AACCGCCTTAAATCCAACATCCGTCAGCTCGAAGGAGCAGTGGTCCGCCTGAAGGCTCTTAACCATTTTGCAGGAAGTCCGATAACGATCTCGATGGCTCAAAGTGTTATCAGAGACGTTCTGACCGACGAACAGCCTATCCCTATAACAGTTGAAAAAATCATTTCAGAAGTTTCAACCGTTTACGGCGTTTCACCTGACGATATCCGCTCAAATAAGCGTTCTGCACAAATATCCATTGCAAGAAAGGTCGCAATTTTCGTCGTAAGAGAGATAACTCAGATGCCCCTTGCCTCTATAGGAACAGAATTCGGCGGAAGAGATCATTCAACTATAGTTTATTCCGTAACCAGCGTTTCGGAAGCAATGGAAAAAGACGCAAATCTTAAAAGCCTCGTAGAAGATATCATAAAGAATATAAGGGATAAAAGCAAGATTTAACAGACACTGCCCCCGAAATACACGCAATGACGTCAACTTAAGGTTTTCTGCTCATTATACCTTGTAAAGAGGATGTTTTTTCTATGGGCATCCTGCCCTAATTATTTACAATGCCTCTTTATGAGATATTGTAAATAATTAATACTGGGATTCCAAAGGGTGGATTCACCCTTTGGCAGGGGTACGGGGACAGAGTCCCCGCTTAAGTTGACAACATTGGGAATACACGTTGGAACGGCTCTTTGATAAATAATGAAATTAAACGGAACACGGTTTAAAACAGGTTGAAAAAATAATGTTTCCACACAGTTTTCAACAGTGTGTTTAAAACTGTGTGGAATAACTTTCAAAGAGATTTTTACCGGAAATACTGCGGAAAAAGCTCCGGAAATATTTCTCCGGAAAATATTCTCTTCAACACATTCAATTTTTCAACACTCAACAGATTTTTGAATGTTGAAACTGCAAAATGACCGTTTCCACAGATTTGTCCACTTTTCTTAAACTTCAACTCCACAAATCTCAACCAATTCAACACAAAATCGGACAAGTCTTGAATATTTAACATTGCTCCCCAATTTCACAACATACCCTTGTGGACATGTTTACTGCGATTTACAGCCGTAAAATGCTTGTCCCAACATTTCAACCGCCCCAACTACTACAACAATATA
>CAJKFZ010000028.1 GCA_905199285.1 uncultured Ruminococcus sp. | reverse complement strand
GTAATTTATTATCGGTTCAGCAACACTGTATCCGATAAAACCGATTCCGCCTATGAGAAGAATTGAAAGACCAACTGAAAATGCTTTTCCCACAGGACTTTTTCCATAATAATTTTTTTCTTTGGTCTTATAGATTTTCCTTCCTTTATTTTTTATTTTCATTTTTATCTCCCACTTACAGTTTTACGAATTCTCTATTTCAGCGTATAAACTGCCATTGATATAATTCCAAGATATACAAGCATAGCCGGAAATCCTCGGAATGAAGCCGGAACCTTTGCGGAATTAAGCTTTCGGTAAGCTGCCGTAAGAATAAGGGAAGCTAAAATAAAGCCAAATCCTGCTTCAAGACCTGCCGCAGCGTAGCTTTTCAGATTCATAAAAGAAGAATCATCTGCCGCTCTCTGGCTTATTGTAAAAAGGGTTCCCATAACAGCGCAGTTAAAAGCGGATATGTGTATATATTTTCTTGATTTTTCAAATTTTTCTCTGCTGATTAAAAAAAGTGCAGAAAGAAAAATCACATATAGTATTCCAATCAAAGCTGTGTAAATAAGCAGTCTGAGATCGGAATATTTTTCCGGAAGCAGACTATCCGCAAAATATGCTCCCAACGAACCCCAAACAGTAAAAACAGTGATAACAAAAGCTGTTCTTAAAAGATTTTTTCTGCTGTTTGCAGCGATGAACAGCGTACTTGTTCCAAGTGCCTGAGTGAGTATCAGATTTGCTGCAAGCAGCGCAATAAAATCATTTATCAGAAACATCTGCCTCACCTCTTTTATCATTATAATTATGATACGCAGCCGATCTTATTTTTCGGTAAACTCCACACGTTATGCCGAGGAAAATGAATCCGCCGAAAGGCTGTGAAAGTCCGCTTATAGTAGTATCGATATCCACGATTTTACCGTTTATAGTACCAAATGCAAAAAGCTCACGGATAAAGCCTGTTATTAGCATGACAGCATCGAATCCAAGAATGTAGAAAAACAGTGAAGCAATCATTTTTCCACGTTTCATGCGGAATAATTTCGCCTCCGACTGAAAAACGATAAGCGAATTTACAGCGAGCAAAGGATAATATATCCCGATTCTTGTTATTGAATCCGGAAAGAACTCATTCGCCGCCATTCTGATCGGTATATAGACGATCGACGATATAAGCGCATAAATTATAACTTTTAATGCATAAGGAAGCTTTCTCGGTACAAATGATGAAACCAAAACCGACAAGAAAGTTATGGAATTAAAAGCGTATATCAGAGCTTCAGCATTCTTCAATGTGTTTCCGCAAATTATTACCGGAGAAATTACCATAAGAGACGAAAGAACGATATTTTCTCCCAATATTCCGCCAAAAACTGTAGATTTTCGGTTATTCACTCTGAATCAGTCTCCTTTCCGTCAACATCATCAGGTTTCGGCTCAGGACTCAGATCACTTTCATATGCCAGCTCGATTCTCTTTTCGAGGTTCTTGAATCCGAGAGCAACAGGAGTAAACAGAACCGAAATTATAATTATAACATTTTCCTTTGCTGTGGTAAGAAGCACTATATATGAGAAAAAAGCTATAAACAATCCATAAAAAAATGCGTAATATTCTCGTTTGGGAGCGATTCTTTTATCGGAAATAATATAAATTGCCGCAAAAAGCACCATATTAGTCACAAGCGAATATTTAACGCTGTCAGCAGCAGTCAGCGAGGCAGAAACCGGCATGATATAGGCAAGAAATCCCGTACCAAAAATTGTTCCGATAAAAGCTCCGATGGAAATATCTCTTCGAAAGATAAGTATAACGGCCGCTACTATCAGAAGAAGTATACTCGCTGATCCGGCAGCTCCACTGAAATTACCGAGTAATATTTCAAAATCTGTATAATCCATTTTTCCTGTCGTGTTGTAAACATAAGAAGCGGAGCTTACAAGTTTTTCAGGAGTAGCAAACAGTCCTGTTCTGACATGAGGTTCGGGATAAAGAAGCAATTTTTTCCCCCATGAGGCAAGCATGAAAACATATGCCGCCGCTGCCGGTGAAAAAATCATATTCTTTCTTCCACCGAAAATATTTTTTGTTGCCGTAACCGCAAATACACAAGCAATTGCTGCTATTTTATAGTCCATGACCGCAGGCATCATAAGAGAAATTATCAGTGCATCAGAAGTACACATAAGGTCATCCGCAGTAAAACTTTTGTGCATAAGTCTTAAACTTATCATCTCTGTTAAAAGAGAAACTGCCACACATACTCCACCAAGAGCAAGTGAACGTATACCATAATAAAAATAAGCCATAAGCTCTAAAGCAAAAAGCGTTATAGTTATATCTATCCAGATAAGACGCTCTTTTCTGGCTTTTTTCAGCATGATCCGGCGCTCCTCAGTTTTTTTGCAGCTTCAGCCATATCTTCAGCTTTAAAAAGATAGCTGCCCGAAACAAGCACGTTTGCTCCAGCGTCAATGACGTCTTTTGCCGTTGAAGCGTTTATTCCGCCATCAACCTGCAAATGTGTATCAAGTCCGAGTTCTTCTATTTTTTCACGGATTTTTCTAACCTTGTCAACCGTTTCATAAATAAAGCTCTGACCTCCGAATCCCGGTTCAACGGTCATAACAAGAACCATATCCAACTCTGGAAGATACGGGAACACCTCCTCGGCTGGAGTTGCTGGCTTTATTGCAAGAGCAGCTTTTGCTCCGGCAGATTTTATTGCCTTTATCGTTTCCGAAACGCTGCTTTCACTTTCAACATGGAACGAGATATAATCCGCTCCGCAGACTGCAAATCGTTCGGCATATTTAAGCGGATCTGTTATCATCAGATGAACGTCGAGTATCAATCCGGTTTTCTTTCTGACCTGTTCCAGAATCGGAAAACCGTACGTTATATTGTTCACAAAAACTCCGTCCATAACATCGAAATGCAGCATTTCTATACCACTGTTTTCAAGCTTTTTTATTTCCGTTTCAATATTCAGCATATCCGCACTCAATACAGACGCTGATACCATATTATTCAATTTACCACTTCTTCCTTAGTATTGCAATTCAAATATTTTATACACTTTTTATTATATAATATTTCTTCAATTTCGTCAATATGCTAAAATGGTTTTTTCTTTTATTTTTATCTATAGACAACGAAAAAGCCACCTGATATTTAAGTTCATCAAATGGCTTTTGTCGGAATTAAATTTTATTTATAAATGATTTGCGTTTTTCTTCAAATTCCTCTGGAGTAATAAGTCCCTGATCGAGGAGATTTTTTAGGTAAGAAGAGATTTCATTGTATCGTTATCGTATGATGTTAAAATTTTCCCATTACTTGTACTCCTTTCAGATTTACACTTGACCGCTCATTATCATACAACAAAAAGCAGTGATAATTGTGCGAAAATTCAATGAAAACAATCTTTCAAATCCAAATAGAATATTGTTCAAGCTCTCTAACATACTATTTTATATCATTTTTTCCGGAGGTATGTATTTATGCTGCTTGAACTGCTCAGAAATTTCTTTTTTTTCGCTCTTCACGTTGAAAATAACACGGTTTTTCCAAAACCGCTTTCCAAAAAAGAGGAGGAAGAATGCTTTTTAAAAATGTCGGAAGGCGATAAAAATGCAAAGAATATGCTTATCGAACATAACCTCAGACTCGTTGCTCATATCGCTAAAAAATATTCAGCCAGCCTCGCCGATCAGGATGAACTTATCTCTATCGGTACCATAGGTCTGATAAAAGCCGTTTCAACTTTTGATTACTCCAAAGGAGCTAAATTCGCTACTTATGCAAGCAGATGTATTGAAAATGAAATTCTCATGAATTTTCGTGCTGCAAAAAAAACTGCCGGAGATGTTTACATAAATGAACCTGTCGAAACCGATAAAGACGGAAACGCCCTTACGCTCATGGATCTCATAGACGATGGAGTTGATATACATGAACAAGTCGATATGCTGATTCGTTCAAGACAGCTTTACCGCTTTCTCAGTCAGTGTCTGAACGAGCGTGAACTAGACATAATCGTATACCGATACGGTCTATACGGAAAACAACCTCATACTCAAAGTGAAACAGCCAAAAGACTCGGAATATCACGTTCCTACATCTCCAGAATCGAGAAAAAAGCTATTGAAAAATTAAGAAAAATGTACGATTCAACACCATTTTAATAAAAATCGTATTTGCCTCTTGACAAAAGTCCCTACAAGTACTATAATAGTCTTTGCACAGACAAATTCAGGAGGTATATTTATGGAATATTGGAACAAATATATTCAAGAAATCAATTCTGTAGTCGAACGCACAGACTATCTTTATGAAAAATGGGCAAAACAACACGGAATAAATAGCTATGTTATGCAAGTTATGTACATGATTTACGCCTCAGAAACAAACAAGCAGAAAGATATTGTTGAAAACTATGGTATGCCAAAACAAACGGTAAATACGGTCATTACTGATCTTCAGAGAAAAGGCTATATCCGATTGACACCTGATGAAAATGATAAACGCAGTAAAATCATCATACTTACCGATGAAGGTCGCAGGTATGCAGAAAATATCGTCAATCCACTGTTAAACTGCGAAAAAGAAGTTCTTGCAGAAATGGGTAAAGAACGTGTTGAAATGCTAATTAGTACAATGAATCAATATGCTGAACTGCTTGAACAGAAAATAAGCAAATCATCTAAAAAATAAGGAGAAATAAAAATGAATATACAGCTTTCAGATAATTTTACATATAAAAAATTACTGAGATTTACATTGCCAGCCATAATTATGATGATTTTCACGTCGATATATGGTGTTGTAGACGGATTTTTCGTTTCAAATTACGTTGGAAAAACGTCGTTTACAGCAGTAAATTTCATTATGCCGTTTCTTATGATACTTGGCGCTGTCGGATTTATGTTCGGAACAGGCGGAAGTGCGCTTATTGCCAAAACTCTTGGTGAAGGCAAACATGAAAAGGCTAAGCGGCTTTTTTCACTGTTTATCTACACAACGGCAGTATGCGGAGTTATTATAGCGGTTCTTGGAATAATTCTTATCAAACCGATCGCATCGTTTCTTGGAGCAGAAGGCAAAATGCTTGATGACTGTGTCACCTACGGCAGAATAATTCTTGCTGCTCTTCCGTTTTATATGCTTCAATATGAATTTCAGAGTTTTTTTGCAACGGCTGAAAAACCGCAGATCGGTCTTGGCGTAACGATAGCAGCAGGATGTACAAATATAGTACTTGACGCATTATTCGTAGCAGTATTCAAATGGGAGCTTGTCGGCGCTGCTGCCGCTACGGCAATAAGCCAGCTCGTTGGAGGTCTTATCCCTCTGATTTACTTTTCCAGAAAAAATTCCAGTATACTTCGTCTTGTCAAAACCCAATTTGACGGAAAAGCGCTCCTCCGGACCTGCACTAACGGTTCATCTGAACTGATGACCAATATCTCAATGTCCATAGTAAATATGCTTTACAATGTTCAATTAATGAAATATGCGGGAGAAGACGGCGTTGCGGCATATGGCGTTATGATGTACGTCAACATGGTATTTCTTGCCGCATTCATCGGATACTCCGTTGGAACAGCTCCGATAAGCGGATATCATTACGGAGCAGGCAATCATTCGGAATTAAAAAATCTTCTGAAAAAAAGCTTTATCATAATCGGGATTTTTTCAGTTTGTATGCTTGTTCTTTCAGAACTGCTCGCTTATCCGCTTGCAAAAATTTTCGTTGGTTATGATAAAGAATTGTTGGATTTAACGCTCAGCGGATTTCGTATATTTTCTTTTTCATTCCTTTTTGCAGGAATTTCAATTTTCGGTTCTTCTTTCTTTACCTCACTTAATAACGGACTTGTTTCCGCATTGATATCATTCCTGCGTACACTGGTATTTCAGATCGCAGCAGTTCTGATAATTCCGATTTTTCTTGGCATCGACGGCATATGGCTTTCTATCGTCGCTGCTGAAATCATGTCCGTTATAATAACCCTGATATTTATTTTCAAACTTAAAGAGAAATATCATTATATGTAAATTTTCCAGAGCGTGTTCATTCCATGTGAACACGCTCTTATCATAAAAAATATACAGTTCATTTGATATTTGATTGTTCAATTTGCATGGTGACAACACGAAAAAAATGTGGTATAATGTTTCTTACAGTATTTTTTCAGGAGGAATATCTTTTGGATTTCACAGCTAACAGTGGCATATGGGGTACAATGTTCGGTGTGCCTTGTGTTGTTGCCGATAATTTTTTAAAACTTGCAACAGGAGATCAACTTAAAGTTCTCCTTTACATTCTTCGCTGTTCTGGAAGAATTTGCAGCGGAGAAGAAATCGCTCTTAATACAGGTGTTTCTATACAAACGGCAGAGGACGCAGTTCTTTTCTGGCAGCAGGTAAACGTTCTTTCATCAGGAGTTCATACGGTTGTTCAGACCGATATACAGCCTGTTCAGGCGCCAAAGTTTCTTGAAGCTCCAAAACAGGTTCAGGAGACAGCCGAGCTTGAAGAAGAAAAAATAAAAATTGCTCCAAGACAGAAACAGAATCTTACTCCGTCAGAAATTTCGGAAATGCTCGGAGAATCTGCTGATATTGCTGATCTCTTTAAGATCTCAGAAGCTGCTCTCGGTACAATTAATCACACCATGCAGAATTCCCTTATCTGGATGTATAATTATCTCGGTTTGAAAAAGGAAGTTATTATAACTCTTATCTATTACTGCATTCAGATAGATAAAACGAATTCCGGATATATTGAGAAAATTGCCTGCAACTGGGCTGAAAACGACATCAATAGTCTGAATGCTGCACAGGATGAGGTTCAGCGTTTATCCCAGCATAACGACTTCGCAGGAAAAATCGTTAAAATATTTGAAATGATACGCCGTCCCACTCCTAAGCAGAATGAATTTATCGAGCAGTGGAAAAATGCCGGATACAGCATTGAACTTATCGAATATGCATACCAGAAAACTATCGAGCAGATCAATAAGCTCTCTTTCGATTACATAAATAAAATCCTTTTAACATGGCAGGAAAACGGCTATACTACGGTGAAAAACGTGCGTGACGCTGAAAACAGCTACAAAAAAACCAAAAAGACTCCGGTCAGATCAGGTGAATCCGCTTCATCTGATGTGGATAAATATAAAGTTGTTATAAACAAATTCTGATTTATATAAATGAAACAAATCATGTAAAATATTGCAGGGAGGTCATATGGTAATGGAAAATGACAAAAAAGCCATGATACAAACTGTAATACTCTCTGCACTCATATACTTAACCCGCCTTTTAGCTATCCCCGCCGAGATAAACTTTAACATATCCCATGGCAAAGAAAAAGCATATATTTTTCTAATATGGATTCCGATATCGGCTTTGTATTATTTCGTTGTAATGAGAGAAAGAAAAAGCGACAAATTTTACGATTCAAATAAAAAACGCATTAAATGCAGCATGATTATACTGTTCTTTGGAATGCTGATTTATGTATCTGTTGTATCTATTTTTGCACAGCTTTCTTCAGATGTTCATAATTTAGAGCTCGACATTCTTTTATACGTTATGTTCCAGATCCAGCCGTTACTAATACATTTGAGCGGCTGTTTGTTCCGGAAAATTTTTATAAAAGTTCCGAAAAATATATGTGATAAACTCAAAAATAAGAAATAGATTTTATTAATTACTACGAGGATTTTAAAATATGAGAAAATATATAAAATTGAATGCAATCCCAATCATGATTTAAATTAATATTACAAGGAGATGTAAAGCTATGGACAGCTCTGTTTTCGATAAAGCTCAGTCGATAATGACTAACCGGCGTATGAAAGCCGTCAGTGAAAACGATCAGCGTATTGCTGAAATAAATAAAAAAATCCCTCAGATAAAGGAAGTCAACGACGCTTTATTCAACACCGGAAAAGAACTTATACAAATTATTTCCGAAAAAAACAGTTCTGATAATATAAACAGCAAAATTGAACAGCTAAAACAGTATAATCTCGGAGCGCAGGCAATGTCGAGAAAGCTTCTTGAGGAGCACGGCTATCCCGCAGATTATCTCGATATACACTATACCTGCCCCAAATGCAGCGATACCGGATATTATAACAATCGTTTCTGCGACTGCTTCAAAAGGCTCTGCGGAAAACTTTCGGCGGACGAGCTTAATAAAAGCGCTCACCTGAAATTATCCAGTTTTTCGTCATTTTCCCTAAGCTATTATAAGGGTGACGACTACTTCACAATGCAGAAAATTCTCGAATTTACGCATCAGTATGCAGAAACTTTTACTCCGGAATCAGGCAGCATTTTCATGTTCGGTGAAACAGGTCTTGGAAAAACTCACCTCTCGCTCGCCATTGCAAATCGTGTTCTTGAAAAGGGATACAGCGTAATTTATGACTCTGCCGTTAACATTCTCCGGAATATCGAACATGAACATTTCAGCCGTGAGCATTCTTCGGAAATGATCGACCTTGTTATGAGCACCGATCTCCTCATACTGGATGATCTTGGCACGGAATACGAGACTTCGTTCTATAATGCGACCATTTATAACATCATAAATTCACGCCTTAACAGCGGAAAACCTACTATAATAAGCACAAATCTCAATTTTGACGGCATCAGCCGCCGTTATGAAAGTCGAGTTGTTTCCCGTATTATATCGGTTTACTCATGTCTTGAATTCAAAGGCGACGACGTCCGGCTTCAGATGCGAACAAATAAATTGTCATAAAAAACAAGAACCTGTCTGCATAAACTGCGGACAGATTTTTTAGAGCGTGTTCACATAAAATGAATGTGTGAATTTGACGGCTAAATTTCGCTCAAAATACGTGTGTTTCGTTTTTATGTGAACACGCTCTGATTCAGCTTCCGTATGATGCGAGAATTTTCAGAGCGACCTCTTTTCGTGTCTGCCGATTATTCATCGCTTGTTTTTCAATATATTTGTGTGCCTGCGGTTCGGTAAATTTCAGATTCTGCATCAGCGTACATTTTGCTCGGTTTATCAGCCGCATTTCGTCAATTCTTGAAAGAATATCCGAGCTTTCTTTATGCTGTTCAACCGGCTTTAAATTCTCGATCGCCTTGACGCACTCAATAAAAATCTCACGATTAAGCGGTTTCAATATCACAAATGTATTTTTATCCGAAACGTTTTCGCTTATATATTCAGCAAAATCGTTTCCGCATATTAGAATTATTCCGGCAGAGGTAGATTCCGCTATCATAGCTGCAAGTTCTGAACCAAATTCATCGGGTAACGGAGTATTTATCACGACAATATCAGCTTCCGGCTTGCTTGTAATAAATCTTCTTGCCTCACTCCCACTTGAAATTACTGCGATTTTCCCATATCCTCCGGTTCTCAGATAATTTTCAGCCGTTTCTGCAATATCGGCAGACGAGGAAACTATCAACGCTCTGTTCATTCAAGAAACACCCTCTACATTAATTTGAAATAAGTTTTATCCTCAAATTCGTCCTTGCTTCGTGCAAGATCATACTGCTGAATCTGCATATCAAGCTGATCCAAAACGTTCATGCGAATCTCCGGAGAAATAGTTCTGCTTATAAAATCGCTGTGTTTTGCTATTTCTACAGCTTCTTTCAGCGACATAGGAAGCGGCTGAAGCTCTTCCGAAGCAGATTCATTTTTCATCGTTCTGTCAAGCAGTGAGCAGTCATCCTGACGTATCCCCTCGATTCCTGCTGCAAGAATAAGTTTAAAGGTTATATAAGGATTGCATGAGGCGTCTGCCGAACGTATTTCGATTTTTGGCGAAACCCCAACAGCTTTCGGAATTCTAATAAGCTGTGAACGATTTTCGAAAGACCAATCGACATATTTGGGCGCATATCCGATTCCAAAACGTTTATACGAATTTGTTGTAGCGTTAAGAAACACTGTAATTTCACGGATATGCTTGAGAACTCCTGTTATAAAACATTTGCCCTCGTGTGAAATTTCGCTTGAATCTGAAGAGAAAATGTCCTCTCCTCCTTTTTTGACGCTGAGCGAGATGCTCAGCGCACTTCCGTGTTCGTCCATAAGAGGTTTTGGCATAAACGATGCAAAAAGTCCACTCTGAGCAGCGACTGATTTAACGACAGTCTTATAGTGAACCATATTATCCGCCGCCGTTACCGGTTCACTTTCACGAAATTCGATTTCATTCTGGGCAGGACCATGCTTGTGACATGAACTTTTAGGATTCATTCCCATTTCCTCAAGCGAGAGACAAATTTCTCTTCTCGCATTTTCACATTTATCAAGAGGAGCAACATCCATATAACCACCGTTATCATGCGGTATTTTAGTTGGTTCGCCGTGTTCGTCAAGTTCAAAAAGATAAAATTCGCATTTCGTACCCATTTCACAGGAATAGCCGTCAAGCCGAAGCGTGTTGATATAATTTATAAGCTCAGCACGCATATCTCCGACATAATCGCTTCCGTCGATATTTTTAAGACTGCAAAAAAAGCGGACTACTCTTCCGGACTTAGGTCTCCACGGTAAAACTGAAAGAGTCGAAATATCAGGTACAAGCAGAAGATCAGAGCAGCCCTCATAAATGCAGGACGCATCAAAAGGAATTCCATATTCAAATGCACGAGGCAGCTCATTGGGCATTATTGCAAGATTTTTGAGATTTCCGAACATATCGCAGAAAGTAAGCCTTATAAATTTAACATCGTTTTCCTCAACAAAATTCAGTATCTCTTTTGGAAGAAAGCTCATTTCAAAACCTCCATAAAAACTTTTCAGGAATATCCTTTATATTATACTATATTTTTTTCATAAAGTAAATAGGTTTTCCACAAAAAACGGACAGGCATTTAAGCCTGTCCGCCTTGCAGCTGATGTTATTCTTCGTCAGCGCCTTCTGTATCGACATTTTCAAAATCTTCAATTGTAAGATCATCATAATCGAATTCAAGAAGCTCATTGCAGTTAGGACAATTGATAGAACCTTCTTCAATCATGCCCTCATCAAGGAGAATAGTGTCTCCGCAAGTAGGACAAGTTATTTCGTAAAGCTCATCATCGTCATCATCGAAGTCGAATTCGTCGTCAAATTCTTCCTCATCATCGCAATCCTGTTCATCGCAGTTTTCACAGTCGCCTGTACAGATGCAATCCTCATCCTCATAGATATCGTCCTCAACAGCGCCGAGATCCTCATCAAGGATATCGCAAAGCTCTGTAAGCTCATCAACCTGAGACTGAAGATCCTCTACATAGAGTACAAGCTCAGATAATACATCAGACATCTGAAGCAGAGCCTTACCCTCTTTTGTAGAATTGTCAATTTCAAGACCGTCAAGCAGTCCCTGTAAATAAGACATTTTTTCAGTAAGCTTCATAAACATTTCCTCCTCGCAAATAATTTTTTCAAAACAAGAAACTCAGAATTATGCTCTTGACATATATTCGCCGGTTCTTGTATCGATCTGAATTTTCTCGCCTTCATTAATGAAGAGCGGAACTTTAACCTCTGCGCCTGTTTCAACAGTTGCAGGCTTTGTAGCGTTAGTAGCAGTATCACCCTTGAAACCAGGATCAGTCTGAGTAACAACAAGTTCTACAAAGTTAGGCGGCTCTACGCCGAAAACAGTACCCTTATAGGAAAGGATCTTACAAATCATTTCTTCCTTAACGAACTTAAAGCTGTCGCCGAGAACAGATGCACTGATCGGAACCTGTTCGTAAGTTTCCATATCCATAAAGTAGTAAAGATCGCCGTCATTATAGCTGTACTGCATATCCTTTCTTTCAACGAAAGCAGTCGGGAACTTAGCTGTCGGGTTGAAAGAAGTTTCAACAACAGAACCTGTAATAACATTCTTATACTTAGTTCTTACAAAAGCTGCGCCTTTACCTGGCTTAACGTGCTGGAATTCAACGACCTGTACAACCTGACCATCAAGTTCAAAAGTAACGCCGTTTCTGAAATCTCCTGCTGAAATCATTAGAAATACCTCCGTAATTTACAATTAATGCTCCCCAGAACAGATCTTTAAGTTCACTGCATATTTTGCAGCTTGGCAGAGCTATAGAATATAATTATTTTACCACATTTTAAGTTTTTTTGCAATACCTAAAGCGATATAATTATAAAGATAATAATTTTTTTGCACATTTTGTCAAATTTTCGCACCCATTTTCGGTTAAAATGACAAAATCTTCTATACGAACACCAAATTTTCCCTCGATATATATACCTGGTTCAACCGTTACCACCGAGCCTTTTTCAAGCGCAAGCTTATAATTCGGCGACGCATTTGGTTTTTCATGGATCTCAAGTCCGACTCCGTGACCGAGAGAGTGTCCGAAGCACTCACCGTATCCTGCCTTTTCAATAATATCTCGTGATATCATATCCAGTTCTCTTCCGGTTATTCCTGAACGAGCAGCTTCCAATCCTGCAAGCTGGGCTTCAAGGACGATATCGTAAACTTTTTTCATCTCATCGGATGGTTCACCAACGCATACTGTCCTCGTCATATCGCTGTGATAGCCGTTCCAAACCGCACCGAAATCAAGGAGAACAAACTCCCCATTCTCAACAGCTTTTTCAGACGGAACTCCATGGGGCATTGACGTATTAACGCCGGAAAGAGCAATCGTATCGAACGAGAGATCTTCTGCACCGTACTGAAACATCAACCTGTTCAATTCAAGAGCAATTTCACGCTCGGTAACGCCTGCACGAATGAATCTCAGAAGCTCATCAAAAGCTTTTTCAGCTATTTCCTGAGCTTTTTTAATACAGTAAATCTCTTCCTCATCCTTGATCATTCGCATCGAATTAATAGCGTTGCTTAGAGCATCCGAGTCATCAAAGTTAATGTCACGGAAAAAGTGCTTATATCCGCTAAGCTCTTTAACGGTCATACTTTCAGATTCAATGGCTACTGTTTTTGCGCCGTGCCTATTAAAAAGCTCCATAAGCTGGGGAAAAATACGTTTCATTTCAATAACCTCAGCATCTTTAACAACGGCTCGTGCCTTTTCAATATAGCGGAAATCTATGAGCAGATATGACTTTTCCGGAAAAGCAGCGATAACTCCTACCGAAGATTTCATCCCCGTAAAATATCTTCTGTTAATATCGGAAGTTATAAGCGCACAGTCGGCATTTTTAAAATCATCGAATAATCTGCCAAGTCTGTTCAAAACTCTCCCCTCCTCACATTTCGGAAAGTGCCTGAACAGCAAGATAATAGCTTGCAAAGCCGAATCCGCTTATGCTTCCCTTACATACAGGAGCGATCACCGACTTTGAGCGGAACTCATCTCTCGCAAAAACGTTGCTTATATGAACCTCTATGCAAGGAATTTTTATTGCAGCAATAGCGTCTCTGATAGCATAACTGTAGTGTGTATAAGCTCCTGCATTTATGATAACTCCGTCAAAATTAGTCCTTGCTGCATGAAGCTTATCAATTATAGCGCCTTCGTGATTAGACTGAAAAATTTCGCATTGAAGTCCTTGTTCTTTTGCTCTGTCAATTATATTGCTGTTGAGAAGCTCTATGCTGGAATTGCCGTATATTCCCGGCTCCCGCTCTCCGACGAGATTAAGGTTTGGTCCGTGTATTACAAGTATTTTTTTAATCATAATCAATTAACTCCTTAGAAATTCTTTGGAAGAAACGGTTTTTCCATTTTTCTTTTAAATTTAAAAAAATTTGTTTTTTCATGCTCTATCGGCTGAACGTAAAGCATTTTTATGCCATAAAGATTTGCTCCGAGAACGTCGGTATAGATCTGATCTCCGACGGCAGCAAGCTGATTTTTCGGAACATTCATTTTCTGGCTTGCCTCTCTGAAACCTTTGATAAGGGGTTTTCTTCCCTCGCTGACAAAATCAAGCCCGAGCATATCCGCAAACGGCTTAACACGAGGCGGATGATTATTGGAAACGATCATAAGTCTAATATTATTTTTCTTCATGCAGTCAAGCCATTCAAGAATTCCATCTGCCGGAACGGGATTATCATGAGTTGTCAAAGTATTGTCCAAATCAAGAATAAGTCCCTTTATGCCAAGCTCTTTCAGCTTTTGCGGCGTAATATCCGAAGCTTTTCTGAAAGCAGCGGTTATTTTGAATAACATAAGCTCCTCCGTATATTATACCGCAGACGAATTGCAAAAGCTGTCGCAAACGGTAGACTTAGAACTCATACCTCATCAAAATATATTCCATGTAAGTACAAGTTTTTAAGGCAGCGCCAAACAAAGATTACATAACAAATGTACAGTCAGATTGTTTAAAAATCGTATAAATCCACCAATCGTGCTTTGTGCGATGTTGCCTTAAATGAAAAAGCGAACCAAAAGGCTCGCTTTTATCAACATAAATTGTTACTGTAAGATCAATACTTACGCTTACGAGCTGCCTCAGACTTCTTCTTACGCTTTACCGAAGGCTTTTCGTAGTGCTCTCTCTTACGAACCTCAGCAATGACGCCATCCTTTGCACATGATCTCTTAAATCTCTTAAGAGCTGTGTCTAAAGACTCGTTTTTGCCAACACGAACTTCTGCCACTTATCTTTCCCTCCCTTATTCAGAGGTTGCCTGAAGTGTAACTTCAAAGCATCTATACTAATCACTCATAAGAGCGCCAGTCAGCATATACCTCGAAAAAACAGCAGATATACATTACAAATAATATAATAATAGTTTACCACATTTTCTTAATGTTGTCAAGTGTTTTTTTCAGAGTTTTTATTTTCGTTATTTTGCAACAATATTAACAAGTTTATTTGGTACATATATCTGTTTAACAATATTCTTGCCAGATATTACTTCTGCAACTTTTTCATCTGCCATAGCTGCTGCGATAACAGAATCCTTATCAGCGTCAACAGCAATATTAAGTTTAGCTTTGAGCTTTCCGTTTATCTGAACAACGATCTCGATAGTTTCGTCCTTGCAGAGCGCCTCATCATAAGTAACCCAGCTCTGCTCGTTAAGGATCTCTCCAAAAATGTTATTGAACAGTTCTTCCGTCACATGAGGAGCAAAAGGATTGAGCATGATGCAAAGCGTTCTCATCTCTGCCTTATTGATCGAACCAACGGAATAAATATCATTGATAAGAGTCATCATAGCGGCAATCGCTGTATTGAACTTCATGGCTTCGATATCTTCTGTAACCTTCTTCACGGTTTTATGGAAGTTGGAACAAAGTGCATCGCTGTAACTGTCACCGTCAACGAGAATATCCTGAAGTCCCCATACTCTGTCAAGGAATCTCTTACAGCCCTTGATACTCGACTCGCTCCATGGAGCAGCCTTTTCATAGTCGCCCATAAAGAGAACGTAAAGTCTGAGAACATCTGCGCCGTATTCCTCAACAACATCGTTAGGATCAATGACGTTTCCTCTTGATTTAGACATTTTTTCTCCGTCCGGACCGAGAATAAGTCCCTGAGCCGTTCTTTTTGCATAAGGCTCGGATGTCGGAACAAGTCCCATATCATACAGGAACTTATGCCAGAAACGTGAATAGATCATATGGCGTGTAACGTGTTCCATACCGCCGTTATACCAGTCAACGGGCATCCAGTATTTAAGAGCCTCTTCGGAAGCAAATTCCTTATCATTCTTTGGATCGCAGTAACGCAGGAAATACCATGATGAACCTGCCCACTGAGGCATTGTATCTGTCTCACGTTTTGCATCTTTTCCGCATTTCGGGCACTTGCAGTTTACAAAGCTGTCGATTTTTGCAAGCGGACTTTCACCGTCCGTTCCGGGTTCAAAATTCTCAACAGCCGGCAGTTTCAGCGGAAGTTCTTCATATGGAACCGCAACCATTCCGCAGTCGGAACAGTGTACGACAGGAATAGGCTCGCCCCAGTATCTCTGACGGTTGAATGCCCAGTCCTTCATTTTATACTGAACTCCCTTTTCACCGCAGCCAAGCTTTTCAAGAATTTCAAGAGCCTTTGCAATTGCATCCTTTTTGTTGCTGATACCGTTAAGCTCGCCGGAATTAACAAGCTCGCCCTCTCCTGTATAAGCCTCTTTAGAGATATCTCCGCCCTTGATGACCTCAATAATGTCGATACCGAATTTCTTAGCAAAATCGTAATCTCTTGTATCATGAGCCGGAACAGCCATAATTGCTCCCGTACCGTAACCCATCATTACATAGTCTGAAATATAAATCGGAATCTCCTTGCCTGTGATAGGATTTACCGCTGTAAGTCCGTCAATTTTCACGCCGGTTTTATCCTTAACGAGCTGAGTTCTTTCAAATTCGCTCTTCTTTGCACACTCTGTCTTGTACTCATCGAGAGCCTGAATGTTGGCGATACTGTCTCTGTATTTCTGAATAATAGGATGCTCCGGAGCAATAACCATAAATGTTACGCCGTATAATGTATCAGGACGAGTTGTGTAAATTTTAAGGGTTTCATCCTGTTCTTTTATTTTGAAGTTTACAAATGCGCCTGTGGATTTACCTATCCAGTTCTGCTGCTGAAGCTTTACATTCGGAAGATAATCCACCTCTTCCAGTCCCTGAAGAAGCTTATCGGCATATTCTGTGATACGCAGATACCAGACTTCTTTTGTTTTCTGAACAATATCGCTGTGGCAGATATCGCACTTTCCTCCCTGTGAATCCTCGTTTGAGAGAACAACCTTACAGCTCGGGCAGTAGTTTACAGAGGTTTTATCACGGAAAACAAGTCCGTTTTCAAACATTTTAAGGAATATCCACTGAGTCCACTTATAATAGCTCTCTTCTGTCGTATCGATAACTCTTGACCAATCGAAAGAAAATCCTACTGTTTTAAGCTGATTTGTAAATTTTTCGATATTTCTGTCCGTGACGATTCTCGGATGGATATTATCCTTTATCGCCGTATTTTCCGTTGGAAGACCATATGCATCGAATCCTATCGGAAAAAGCACATTGTAGCCCTCGAGTCTTCTTTTTCTTGAAACAACTTCAAGTCCGGAATATGCCTTAATATGTCCAACGTGCATACCGTGACCGGAAGGATACGGAAATTCTACAAGAGAATAGAATTTAGGCTTTGAAAAGTCGTTGGAAGCCTCAAAAGTTTTATGTTCATCCCAGTATTTCTGCCATTTCTGTTCAACGGCTTTATGCTCATATCTGCTCATTTTTATCATTCCTTTTTAAAGATTTACTTGCTGAAAATATCCTGAATTTCGCTCCACTTATTTGTGAAATGTTCCTTAATATCGCTTTTAACAACGAGTACGGCTG
>CAJKFZ010000027.1 GCA_905199285.1 uncultured Ruminococcus sp. | reverse complement strand
TTGCTGCATAAATCTTCTCCTTTTTGTTATTTTTATTTAAGTGCCAACACAGATATCGCTTACCGCATTGTGTAATATGCTGAATTTTGTTTTTTCTTGTCAGTTCACCTTGAAATCTTATTTCAAACGTAGTATAATTAAATTGTTACGAGTATTTCGTAAGATTTGTAATTTTGCGAAAATTACGGCTGCCGTTTTGCATAAGCAATGCGGCAATTTTTATTGTACAGCATTCGGAACGTTTTGAAAACGCTCCGAAATATTGTTTGGATTCCACTTTGACTCCACTGGTATCAAAGTTGATTATTCAAGGTCAGGCTGTTTCTTATCTTTGCCCTTATAACTCTCCGAAGCGTGAAAAGACTTGTTACTTTGAACGTGCGAAGATGAAGCGCGATGCTATGCGTATCACTAAAAAGCCAAAACAGTTCTTTTTGGCTTCAATAGCCGCCTTGTTCAGCTCATCGGTCAAGGTTTTCAAGCGATCTTCCTTGCTTTCCAGTTCCGCCTGCTGAGGGAATGGTTCTGCTGCGAGCTTTTGTGCTTCGGCATAGTCGATCCTGAGCTTTGCGAGATTCTCCCTGACTCTTTCGATTCTGCCGTCGATGTTGTAGAGAGCAGATTTCAAGCGGTTCAGATTATGTGCAAAGCTCTCAATCAGTTTGGTAGTGTGTGAAGCGGCACCCCTCAGACAGGCTGTCATGTCTCTGCCAATTACGGAACTGTGCATGGTAACTAACAGATCAAATCCCTGAAAACTGCCGATTTTAAAAGGCGTATCGGCATATTTGATTGTAAGCGCCGCTGTTTCAAAATCCTTGGCAGCTTCTTTTTTGTCCGTGTACTCCGTACCATTGATCGTAATTTAGAATACGGGCAACTTAGTCTCTGTATCAATCGGCAGCTTGCGGAGCGTTTCACGATCAGTGTGCATTTCATCAAGAATAGTAATCAGCACTTTCTCCTCAGTAGGAAAAGCCTTGACCTTATCCTGCATTTCATAAACAGTATTATTATGTTCTGCTGACAGCACTCTTAATTCCTTGACCTCATTTTCAAGCATCAGTTTTTCCTTGATTCGCTCATCGCCTGTGCAGAGCGCTTTGATCTCAGAATAGGTGAGCGCCTGCTGGTCCACATCTTCGCATTTTCTGGCAGGCGCTTTTGATGTCATGATCTGCGAGATAAAACGCTGTTTATTCTCCAAAGTCTGCTATGAATAGGCATCAAACGTACCTTTCGTCACATAGCGATAGATCTCTACATTCGGGTTTTCGTTGCCCTGACAGATAATTCTTCCTACGCGTTGGGTAAGATCTGCCGGTCTCCAAGGAATATCGAGATCATGAACGGCGATCAGCTTTTTTTGGACGTTAGTTCCCGTTCCCATTTTTGCAGTTGAACCCAACAGTACACGTACCTCGCCGGAACGTACTTTGTCGAAAAGTTCAGATTTCTGCTTTTCGGTCTTAGCATCGTGAATATATGCGATTTCCTCGGCAGGAACACCTTTAGCGATCAATTTATCACGAATATCATCGTACACGCAAAAATCGCATTCTTCTTCAAGAGATTCACGCTCTGCTGCCGATTTGGTATCGTCAGCATCTTCGCCCTCAACTTCTGTTTCAGCCGAGGATTTATGCGGTACACCCAAATCACAGAAAATGATCTGTGTGAGCTTGTCCTCTGCCGTTTCAGAGTGAATCCGTGCAACATTCTCAACGCATTGATTTAGCTTGGTGCTTGGATCATCTTCAAAGGACGGATCAATCAGACGAGGATCAAGTCCGAGTTTACGACCGTCGCTCGTAATCTTGAGCATATTGTCGATAGTAGGATCAACATTTCCACTGTTAATATCATCAGCTCTGTCAGAAAGTTCTTGAACAAGCTCCTGCTGAAAAGGAGTAGCTTCGACCTGAACGACCTTGTATTCGCAGTCGGGAACATCAAGCTGCAATGTATCAGCAGTACGAATATCGGCAACCTGTTTGAACATAGACATGAGTTCTGGCAGACCTGTGTAATTCGCAATGCGAGTACGTTCTTTGAATTTGTTTCCGGCAGGCGCTAACTCCCAGTCTGTTTTCTGCTCACCAAAAACCGATACCCAGTTATCGAAATGCTGTAAGCCGTGATCTCTGAGAAAATCATATTCGAGGTATCGCATCATTGTATGCAATTCCGTGATAGAATTGCTCAAAGGTGTGCCAGTAGCTCCGATAAATCCTCTATTTCCCGTCTTTTCATCAAGATAGCGAACCTTTAGAAACAGGTCAAGAGCCTTTTGTGAAGCGGAATTAGAAATGCCTGCAACATTGTTCAATTTTGTACTTACGAACAAATTTTTGAATTCATGAAGTTCATCGCCAAATAGCCAATCCACACCCAACTGCTCAAAAGTCAGCGTATCATCTTGATTAGCCTTTTCGAGCTTATCAAGCTGCTTTTGCAAGCTCTTTCTGGTACGCTCCATCGCCTTGATCTGGAACTTAGAGCCTTCGCTTTGTTTCAGTTCTGCAATACCTTGCAGAATATCGTCGATCTGAGACTGAATGGTCATGACCTGTCTTTCCTTTGAAACAGGAATCATTCCAAGCTGAGAATGACCGATGATAACGGCATCGAAGTTTCCCGTTGCGATTTTTGCAAAAAGCTGCTGTCTGTTTTCCTTTTTGAAATCTTTTTTCGTAGCGACCAAAATATTTGCGGACGGATAGAGCTTTTGAAAATCGTCGCCGATCTGCTCCGTTAAGTGATTCGGAACGGCAAAGAGCGATTTTGTACAAAGTCCGAGACGTTTGCTTTCCATTGCAGTTGCGATCATCTCGAACGTCTTTCCAGCCCCCACAGAGTGCGCAAACAGCGTATTACCGCCGAAAAGTGCGTGTGCGATTGCATTTTTCTGATGTTCATGAAGCTGAATATCAGTCGTCATCATCGGGAAAGAAAGAGCCGAGCCGTCATATTCACGGGGACGGATACTATTGAAAAGCTCATTGTATCGGTTCACAATATCCTCACGTCTTGCAGGATCTTTGAAGATCCAATCCTTGAAGGTCTTGCGAATATTGTCTGCCTTACGCTGAACGATACGGGTTGCGTCAATATCGACAACTCTCTTTTCTTTCATATCGCCCAAGCCGTCAGGCACTTCGATAGTTTTATAGACTTTCGGCTCTTGCAGATTGAGGATATGCTCAAAAATGTCATAAGCGTTCATCTTATTAGAGCCGTATTTCTGTGTTGCAAGCACTGATCTGTCGGAGCTTTTGTTGCTTACATGGAACGAATTTGTATGCTCCGAATATTCAACACCGATGATAGAAGCTCTGCTCCACCTTGCAGACGGGCTTGTACTTCTTTGATATTCCGGTGTCTGCAACAACTCATAGATGAACTGTTCATAATACTTCGGATCAAGCCAAGCCGCACCGATCTTTACATCAATATCGCCGGCTTTAAGCGGTTCGGGCATTGCTGCCTTTAACGCAGATACGTTGACATTGAAATCGGCATCATATTCAGCGATCTCCTCGGCTTCACGGAGCTTTTTGCGAATATCGCCGGACAAGTATTCACTTGCCGTCTGATATGTATTTTCCGTATGGGGAACTTTGAAAATTTCGCCCTGTAAATCGTGCTTTAATTCATCTTCCGTCATTCCTGTGAGACTGCTCATATACGCAAAGTCAACCCTTGCTTTTTCCGCAGCGGAAAGTGTGAGAGCTTCAAGCGCTGTTTCCACATGATCGACAGCTTTCGGCGGAACGATAGTACGCTTTGTGAAAATATCCGATTTTTCCACCAGTTTTGTTTTATCGTATTTCTTTTCAAGACCTGCCACAAGGTTGTATGACACATCTTCGCTGAAATATCGTTTGTTGGTCTGGCTGTGAATTAAGCCGTATTTTGCGTAAAAATTATCATAAGCCATATTCAGCTTTGCCTGCAAATCCTTGATTGCACTGTCAGGCTTATCAAGCTCCTGCGCTTCAAGCAGTTCTCTTGTCAGATCACGCAATTCAATGAAAGCCTTGAACCGCTTATGCTGTGCCGCCCCTTTATCGAAACGGAACTCGCAGGCGGCATTATTTTTCTTAAAATACACCTGATCTCCCGATAGAAAAAAGCTGTAATTTCGCCGATTTGAAGGGATTTTGACAGGTTCGCCCAAAGAGGTCTTAGCATACACATCACGCCCCTGTTCGTGGCTGATCTCTGCTGACAACTTTCCGACAACATCATGCAGAGCTGATTTCAGGTCAAAGCCGTCCTCAGCGACTACCATTGTACCGCTGCCATAGAGCTTATTGCCATCAACGACTTTGCCAAGCGCCATTTCGGGATACTGCTCAAAATACTTGTTGATCGGCAGACCGTCAGCCGTTTCACCGATATGCACCCAATCGGGAACATTAAGCATTTCTGAAACCGACTTGTCCTCATGCTTTTGCAGGAAAATAATATCCGTGGTGACTTCCGTTCCTGCATTGTCCTTAAAAGCGCCGTTCTTACCGCCGGGCAGACGGATCGCACCAATAAAATCAGCCTTATCCGCTAACATCTGTCTTGTAGTCTCGTCACGCTTATCAAGTGTTCCTGCCGAGGTTACAAACGCCATGATACCGCCGTTTTTCAGTTTGTCAAGGCTTTCTGCAAAGAAATAATCGTGAAGTTTCGATGTGCCGTGAATCGAGTCCACAAAGCCCAAATCGCCGAACGGGACATTGCCGACCGCCACATCAAAGCAGCCGTTCTGAAACGTATTCTGCTCAAATCCCTTGACTGCAATATCCGCATCGGGATAAAGCGCCTGTGCGATTCTTCCCGAAATACTGTCAATCTCCACCCCATAGAGTTGAGAATTTCTCTGCATATCCTCCGGCATTCTGCCAAAGAAATTGCCGACGCCCATCGCAGGCTCTAAAATATTACCGCCCTCAAATCCGAAATTACTGAGGGTTTCGTAAATGCTGTCAATAATTGTGGGAGAAGTGTAGAAAGCGTCATTGACAGAAGCTCTTGCCTGTCGGTATTCTTCAGGAGTCAGCAGCTCTGCAAGCTCTTGATATTCAGCCGACCATTTTTCATTATTTTGATCGAAAGCCTGAGCCAAAGCGCCCCAGCCGACATATTTTGACATAAGTTCTTTTTCTTCGGCTGTTGCAGGGCGAGGCCAAAACATATCTGCTGCTAATTTCAGATTAGCGCTTTCAAATTTTTTCAAAGCTTTGACAGCTTCAACATTAGCACGGAATTTCGCCTTAGCGCCGCCCTCACCGAGTGCATCATCTGTTATGGTGGAGTTGTCGCTCTTGTCGGGAGTAGGTGTGGAATTGACAATTTCATATGTACCATTTATAATCGTATCATCACCACCGACCTCTGCCGTAACAAGCTCACGCTTCGGCTCTTTGGTACGCTCAGAGCCGTCAATGAAATGAAAACTCATCAGAATATCGCCGTTATCCAGACGAGAAGTCAGCTCACCGCCGTCAAAATTCCAGTTCTTTGCTCTGTCAAACTCCATGTGAATGTCTTTACCTGTTGGTTCACCATTTTCATCGAGTTTTCGGGAAGTAAAATCAACGGTAGTTACACCTGTTACCACTCTGCGTTCCCCGATACGTTCAGGACGAGTGTGATCGGTGATCTCAAACTGCATCCCCGGCTTGATCGCTCTTTTTAACTGTGCAAGGTTCTTAATTGTAAGAGTGACCGCAGAATTTTCAGGTGCAAGCTGCTCTTTTTTCTCCAACGTTTTTTCTTCCATCCTGAACTGCTTCGATTTTTCTGCAATGTACGCCTTGTCTGTTTCAGATAAATTGTCAGAAAAATAGGTAATTTTTCCATTTGACAGCTCAATTTCAGCAAGGGTTTCCATTTTATCGTCCTTAAACTCAAGTTTTCCGCCTCCGAGCATTTCAAAGACTACTTTTTTATCTGTTTCCTCTGCGGATTGTTCCTTTTTGAGTGCATCTCGCTCCGCTTTCTGTTCAACAGAAAGATAGGTATTATCTTCAAGCCGAGCCATAGTCATAACAGCGACATCGTACCAAGAATGACGGAATTTCTCACCATTCTTAAAAGAAAAAGTCAGTCCCTTGCTGTCATAACCAACGAGAGAAATTCTGTCGTCACCGCTGTGACCGCCTGTGCCATACTCCTTTTTTAAAAAGTCGGCAAGCTGCTGAATAGTAGGATTTTGCTTCTCATAGAAATCCTGCACACGGAGCTTGCCGTGGACAAAGCCTGTTCCACGGTCAATTTCCGCTGCAAGTGCTTCATAGACCTGAACACCGTCCACCACCGGTCCTTTTGAAAATTCCGACTTCGGCTTTTCTTTTGCAGGCTTTGAAGCTGTCAAAGACTCGCTGGCACCGAACAAAGTAAGCTGTTCGCCCTGAATATCAGGAGTTTCCCAGAATGATGTGTCAAAATGATCGTTACGCTGAATTTCCTCTATAACAGCAGAATCGGTGAATAGCGGCTTGTCAATGTTCGATGATTCTTCAATCTCAGGGGAATGGATCGTCTGCTCCTCCTTGCTCGTATGCTTTTCGATTACGCTTTCAGGAACTGAAACAAGTTCGCTAAAATCAAGCCCTATCAGACCTTTTTCGATCATATCCTCAATGCTGTCATATTGTTCTATATTGAACACTTCGCCGTCAAATTCGTAAGTGATTCTGAAGTCAATAAGGTCAGCAGTTGCCTGGATAGGCAGCTCATCGTCCGTCAGTGTAGTGTATGCAAGCGATACATTATGCAGATCGTAGAAATCAGCACTGTCACGGTACTCCTCCTCGCAGAAATCGTTAATAAGGGTCTTTGCTTTGTCAAGCGGAGTTTCAAATGTTCGCTGATTGTCCATAATTTCCACAGACTGGTCGGGATTATGGGCAAGCATAGCGGTTTGCAGGAGCTTCGGGAAAGCTGACAGCTCACGGTACGGCTCGATCTCCATTTTATCGCTGCGATTATAGATACCGCAGACAGGTTCACCACCATGGAACAGCTCACCGACCTTATCGCCGTCTGCAATAGCCAGTTTCCATATTCCGCCCTCTGTTTCCGCAGACTCGCAATCCGTACCGAAAAATTTATCAACTACCTGTCGTAAAGTCCGGAGTTTTTCAGGCACACGCTTAGGAGGATTTAACTCGAATGCTTGTTCAATAAGAACGGAATATCCTGCTTCACTGAGCCTTTTAGAGCATTCGTCCTTGACATGATCGGAAAAGCCGATCATAGGAGAGCCGTTCGTTGAGAGCATATGCAGATCGAGAACTTCCGCACCGATCTCAGCGTTTTTGCCGTACATCTCATAGAAGTCTCCGACCTTGCGGAGAGATACCGGTCCTTTATCTTCCGGCTCGTTAATGTCGTTCTGTTTCAGAATTTTAACATTATAAGCTTCTGAAAGAGGAAAATCGCTCTCGGTATGCTCGATTGCCTTTGTCTCCTTATTAAATACAGAGAAGCCAAGATAGCCGTCAGTAAGGTATTCTCTGCCTGCCTTGATCGCTTCATCAACTGTTGCATACTCCATTTTATCATCAATACCGCCGTCAAAGCCTGCATTGGTGATTACCTGATGAACTTTCTTTGCTTCGAGAGTATTGACAACAGAAAGACCAGATTCCCTTAACCTATCAGTTTTTTGCATAAAATCCTCACCGAATCGAGATTCAAGCATTTCAGCAGACGAAGCATTCAAATATGCGCCGTGTTTCTGGGATGTTTCGACCAGACGGCGTACATCGCTTACATCCGCATCGTCATTGATAACAACAGACAGCGTATCACCGTCGGAAATGATTGTGCCAAAAGATTCAGAATTTGCCGCTGATTTTACAACATCAAAACCATTGTTATCACCAAGAAAAGAAATTTCCTGAACAGCGGCTTTTTCTTGCGTCAACTCCTTTTCACGGAAGAACTCAGGCATTTCGGCAAATCCCATGGAATCGCAGAAATACGCAGTATCATTTCCGTCAACAGAAATTACCACAACATCGCTTACGGACAGCGAGCGACCTCTGAAATCTTCCGGGTGATTTGTATTAAACTGTGTGTAGATCGCTTCAAGTGTGGCATTGCTCTTGAAATCAACAATTTCACCCTCATAGACAAGATCATAATCATCATGATTAAGCTGAACGCCGTCCTTTTCAAGCTGTTCCTTGCCCTCAAAGCGTATACCATGATACTTTTCTCCGTCCGGTAGCTGATAGATTTTATATGTACCCTTGACCTGTTCTTCCGTTTGAGGTTCAGGACATTCACCCTCACCAAAGAAAACGAAAGGCATATACTTTTCGATTTTTTCTTCCATTGAGAGCTTTTTCTTGCCGATGTTTACCATTGTGGCAATATCTGCACGATTCAGCAGCTTTTGATACTGTTCTGTCGGAGAAAGTTTATTCCAATCGCTCATAAATTTTTCATGGGCAGATTTTGCCTGTTCCCTGATAAGTTCCATATCTCTATCGGAAAGCGATTTATCATACAATGAGATAACGCCCTCCGGAGAAATATGAGCAACTGTCGGATAATCGTGAGTTTCGGGATCAGTACGGGACACATCATAAGCAGTTATGCCGTTGCCGAGCAAGCCGAAATGTATGGAACTTTCAGGCTTTTCAGCTTCAAATGTTACATTATACTTCTGCTTTGCGATGCAGGCGAAAGTCTTTTCTGTCTGCTGTTCATCGCCGAGAATATCGTAAAGAGCTTTTTTATACGATTGATTTTTGGTTGATTATTTCCATTTTCCCAATCAGCCATAGCAGCGCCGTCAAATGCAGTAATAAGCTCTCTTACCGTATCATCGGAAATATCAGGAATATCGTCCCTGATATAATCGAGGACACACCAGTACATCAGATCTTCAAATTCTTCATGGGTACGGTCAATAAAAGCCTATCCGATCTCCTCAAAAGAAACAAAACGCTCCATACCTGCAAAACTGCACTTGTAGCCGTTCTCCGTTCT
This sequence comes from uncultured Ruminococcus sp., assembly GCA_905199285.1. Classification (GTDB taxonomy): domain Bacteria; phylum Bacillota; class Clostridia; order Oscillospirales; family Ruminococcaceae; genus Ruminococcus. The sequence goes on along the minus strand of CAJKFZ010000027.1, from coordinate 8,441 downwards.
TTCTGTATGCAGGGAGTGACGAAGATTCTCAGCATAATAAAAGGTACGGTCAGAAATTTTTCCGTCCTCAAAAACAAACTCAATATCATCCGTCCTGCCATGCTCCAAAAGACCGATGGCAAGCTCACGACGAATATTCCCTCCGTCATGATAACGATGAGCAAGATCATAAAACACAGGCTCACTCAGATGATAGCCTAAAATAGCCTTATCGCTGGGTTTGTGCTTGTCAAGATAGCCGCGCTCAAACAGCGGATAAGCCATATCTTCCCATTCATCGGAGGACAGCGAACGCTCCGCAAGGAACTTTGCAAGGTCAGCTTTCGGGAAAAGCACTTCTTCCTCTGTCGGAACTCTCGCAGCATTTTCACGGTCAATGACCGCCTGTTTGTGAGCCGTCAGGAACTGAGCAACATCGAATTCCTGCAAAGCATTATGCAGAATCTCATCATAAGCCTGAATATCTTCAACCGTGAAAGTTTCGTCAATGCTGTCAATCTGACCTCTCGTCACATCTCCGACAAACATAGCTGTAATCACAGCTCGCTGTTCATCGGAAAAATCGTGCTGAGAAAAGAAATCTAAAAGCTCGATACTACAGTCAAAACTGGATTTTTCTTCAAGCATTTCCGAGAGCTTGCTATGCTCACCGTAACGCTCCGCAGGAGATTGTGCGAGATACGCATTGACAAGGGAGAGCATTTCGCCGAACTGTACTTCATCATATCTCTTATCAAAAAAATCGACGAGATCAAGCTGCACATCTTCCACCGCAAGACGATGGATCACAGGCGAAAGTGCGACATTCTGCTCCATAGTCAAACCGAGATCAGCCATATTTCGGAGCATACCGACCTCACGCTCCGCATTCCGCAAGGCACGATGAAAAGCCGACGCATTTTCTTTATCAACTGCAAATGCGACTTTGCCGTCATGGGAGACAGCGTGATAGTTTACGCTTGTTTCCAGAAACGGCTTGATCTCCTTAAACTGTTCGGGAGTGAGCTTCGACATATAGAAATGCGTGTCACGATTCTGCCGATACTCCTGATTGCCGATTTCCTGCCCTTTTTCAGCCATACCAAACTGCTTTCGCATCTCTGTTACAGACTTCTGAATCTCTCTGACAGCATAAATATCATTATGGCTGACGGTCAGCGTACCCTTGCCTGTCGGGTAAATTCTGCCCGAAAACTGAATTCCTCTCTGAGCCATGATTTCTGCCATTTTCAGAACAAGATCACGGTCAGCATATAGATATTCTTTTTGCGGAATATATCGGTATTCCGTATTGCCGATGATGTTCTTTTCGGGCGACATTTTATTGCCGTAGAGCTGCATATGTTCCTCCTTTTTCTGTTCTGTTGTTTTGGGAATCCCACGGAGCATATCGTTCCAGTCTTTATATGTATCGGGAGTGATAATCCGCTTCATTTCGGGATACTGCTCTATGAGCCTTTCGGCAAACAAGTTGCCTTTTTCGTCATTGTCGGAGCAGATAAATATATTATCGGGATAGATATTATGACGGAGCATCGTGTCAAGGACGATACTCGGCTTCAAGCCCATCATCGACACTAAACGGCAATTATCAAGCTCCGTATCGTGCATTTGCAGATAGGAAATCATATCTATTGACGATTCAAAAAAATATGCATCTTCGCCCGAACCACGGATAACCTCAAATCCATGACCTTCTGCTGAATTCTCAGCAATGCCCTTAAATTTATGCTCCGTTGATGTGCCGACCTTTTCAGCGCCGATGATCTTACCGTTTTCATCGTAATACTTAAAAAGCACATTGCCTGTTTTCTGCTCCTGAAAAATAACTCCCTGCCGTACAAGAGAAGAAATCAAATCATAGTCAAGACCTCTGGTCTTGCAAAGATAAGCAAATACACGCCTGCAATTATCAGCTTGTTCTATTTTCAATACGCGCTCTTTTTTCTTTTCAGGTTTTGGCTCATAAGTGCGTGAGAGCTCAGTATATGTGCGGTCATAGCATTCGCCGTTGAGTGCTTCGACCGCTTGGACAAAGCTCATTCCCATATATTCACGGAGAAATCCGATATTATCACCGCCCTTATTTTCGCTGAACCTGAACCATTGTCCACGCTCGCCCGAAGCGTTATCCTTGATATGCAGGCTGTCGTGTTCTTTCCACACATATTCCTTGCCAACACATTTCAAGTCAAATCCGTGCATCATAAGAAACTGGGGAAGATTGACATAATTCGCCCTTTCGATCTGTTCATCCGATATTTTCATTAAAATAATTCCTGATCTTTCTTTTTAGATGTCTGTTGAGGTTTTTGCTGACCTCGACCGCTGATACGCTGGGCATCTCTCTGCATTTTGCTTCGGGAAAAGTAAGCACGTCTGCCGTCCTTTTTATCAGATGCAACAGTTGATTTACCGCCGTTTGTCCGGTCTGTAAGCTCTGGATCATGTTTGCTTTTGACGGATTTTCTGATCTGCTGAAAAGCCTGCGCATTTTCCTTTGAAACGGTAACAGCCACCGTATCATTCTTGCGGACTACCGCAGAATACGGGGTATTCTGCGACATAAGTCCCTTTACGATCTCACGGGCAGTATCCTTCGGTTCGACACGGGTATACCGCTGTTCTTTCGGGAGCGACTTGTAATAGTCGGAATTTATCGTCTGATAATGTTCACCCTTAGCGTGGGATTTCTTAGCACTTTTTTGACAGCTCTTCCTATGGATTCCTGCATAATATCATTCAGTGCAGAAACATCTTTTTTTGAAACGGTAATGCTGACTTTATCCTCGCCACGGCTTGCGGCTGAAAATTCAACTCCTGCCGATGTGAGCGCCGACATGACCTCCACAGCCTGAATTTCCGTCATGCTCTCATAGTGGCGGTCATTTCGGGGTAGTTCCTTGTAATAATCGGCATTGACCTTGAAACCGCCGTCCTCGGTGACAACTGCATTACCGCTGTCAATCATATCCGACAGCCAATTATCCACCTTGACTTCATCGTACATATTGAAAAGTTCAAGCTGGTTTTTCATTCTTGAAAGCTCCTCAGCTGCAGAAGCACGGACTTCCTCTGAAACAAAAGGATTATCCGCAAGGCTCTCCATAGATCTGATACCCTCGGAAAGCTCCGCCTGTGCCTTGTCAATATCCGACTTAGAGCCGTTGTTGATAATGCCGTCGATCATATTGGCATCATCTTCAAGCTGTTCCTCGACCTTGTTAAGCGGCTGAATACCGAGCTGTTCAGCAAGCTGCGCGATTTGATCCTTATCGAGAAGCCGTATCCTATTTGCCGATTTAAGCGTTTCCTCCGACAGATCTGGCATGGTAACAGTACCTCTTTGTATCATTTCTCCGAGCTTATCGCTTGTCAGTTTTATTGAAGCATCAAGTTCATCATTAGTTCTCTTTTCGTAAAAATCAACAGGACAATTGAAATAATCTATCTTCTTTTCAATTGTTTCAATTCGATTTTCAATAGCCATTAGCTTGTGTTGAATAGAAAACTTATCGTTCATGGAAGTTTCAGGTTTGTTATACGCATCAATGAGGGATGCCTTTTGAGACAAAAGTGCATCACGTTTATCGAGTAAACATTGAATTGATGCTTTTGTCATAGAATCGGCAAAAGCTTCTCGCCGTTCTTTATTTAAGCCAATACTGAAACTCCTGATCGTATCGTTAAGGGCAATCACACGATTCAGCTTGTGGGAAATACGGTCACGCTTTGCGGTAAACTGTTCGATTTTATTTTCACAGTTTACGAGCTTTTGAGTGCGGTTTGGTATTTTCTCATTGCGAATTGCCCGGATACGCTGTTCATTCCACTTTATCATACTCTGCACAAGGGGAACATCGCCAAATGTCGCTTTCAGTATACGATTCGCATCTTCAAGCCTGTCAGCCCTCGTGCCGAGCTTTTCGATTTTAACCGTATGCTTTGCAATTTTATCCTGTTGAGTTGCGATCTTGCCATCAATATTGTCAATACGGCTCTGATGATGCTCCGCCTTGGCATTCAAAAAAGGAAGAAGTTTTCCCGATTTCCGAATATTGGTTTCGACCTGCTGATGCTTCTGTGCCTGAACCTGTTTTCTGCGAAGCTCCTCCTCCGCATCCATAACAGGCTCAGGGGTACGCTTTTCTTCGTTGGTCTGTACGGGCATAGACTACCTCACTTCCTGTGCTCCACGATGATAACGATTGCCGCTGCAATTGCTGTAATTGCAGCGCTTGTGATGATAACAAACTTCTTCATAGCCTTTTCTTCCTTTCAAATTCTTCTGTCTGAGCCGTTCTTTCCTGTTCCGACTGTTTTTTCTGTCGAAGCATCTCGGTAAGTCTTTTCTGCGTTTCTCTTGAAAATCCGACACGGGCAGTATCTTTTGCAAGCTGTTCGAGCTTCTGTTTTTGACGCATTTCATGCGTTTTATCAGTCTGAACAGATTTCTGCATCGCTTGTAACGCTTCAATATTCAGCGTTGCGATACGGTCAAGTTCACGCTGAATGGTGTAGGTATCGCACAACCAAAAATCAGCGTAGGTCTTGCAGAAAGCCACCTGAATTTCAGACGGTCTTGCCCTCAGAGTTCCGATTGTTGTATGCAAAATCTCCGCAACCTCCGGCAGTAATTTCAGATAGCTGTCGGGAGCTTGATTCACTTTTAACTCACGGAGCAAGACTTCATATTTGCCTGTCTGAGCCTTTCTGATGATCTCATCGACCTGTTCCCGATAGCTGCCGTCATAGGTCAGCATCATCTCCGAATCGCCGTATTTTGCGGAAAACGGGATACCGCTTTTATCAAGGGCGATCACAATATCTTTTACATATAATGTTGCAAACTGCATCTTCGCTTTATTTTCGATACTGTCTATATCCGCACCGCCTGTATACTGAAAATCATTCATCGGCGATCATCTCCCTGATGTTGTCGATTAGCTCCGTGTTGGTGCTGTCAGGATCATACTCCATAGCGTAAGCGTCGCAGATACGCTCCTGCATACTTGTCGGGAGTTTTCTCAGCTCACGTAGAGGAACGGAGATCAGCTTCGCCACTTTATCAAGCTCCATAACTGCAAGAGCATTGTTTGTAAGCTGATAAATACGATCAATCTGAGCAGTATCCATCATAAATTCATAGACGATAGTCTGCTGAGTTTCATAGTTGAGATTTTTCAGCGTAGCATAGGGAATGCCCGTTGCCTTTGCTACCTCGTGAAGCTCCACATAAACAGAGCCTTTCTGCCATAAATCGTCAAGGGATTCATAGAGCGCCTTTTTATCCTTTGCGATTTCAAATACCTTCGTCATGCTGTTTCTGATCTCATCGTCCATAGCGGAAATGCTTTCCTCGGAGACACCGAGGATTTTTGCGATTTCTGCAAGCTGTTTATTGTTCATATAAATTTTCCTTTCTGCGTTAAGCCAATATGCTTGACTTTTCGGCGATGGTTTGGTATAATAGGGTAAGTAAGGGAATGTATAATAATAATTTTTCTATAGTCGATTATTATAAATCTGAGGATGAAAATAAAGCTATTCAAAAACTGGCTGAACATAGAGACATGATAAGCAGAACGATTCAGTCCGCAGATACATAGCTGAACGTGCCGATCTCATAGGAGCTGTCAGACTGCCTAATAACGCTTTCAAATCTCTTGCCGGAACTGAGGTCACATCCGATATTCTGTTTCTGCAAAAAAGGGACAGAATCCTCGATATAAAACCGGACTGGATTAAGCTCGGCAAAACTGCCGACGGTCTGAGTATTAACAAGTATTTTGAAGATCATCCCGAAATGATTCTCGGAAAAATCGTTGAGGGAAATAAACTCTACGGAAACAAGGATACGATGTGTATTCCAATTGAAGGGCAAAACCTGAAGAATGAGCTGCATCAGGCTTTGGGCAAGCTTCAGGGAAGAATCGAACCCGTTAAAAATTCTCACGAATACGGCAATAAAGAACGATCAGGCGTAATTCCGTCAAATGAAAATATCAAAAATCTCAGCTACGCTATTCTCGATAACAAGCTGTATTATAACAATAATTCAGAGCTGATTCCGGTGCAGAATTCAGCAAAATATAAGCGGATCTACGGTATGACTGAGATCACATCATGCGTGCGCAGTCTGCTCGATCTTCAGCTCAATGGTGCAGGAGACAGTGAAATCAAATCAGCTCAGGAACGTCTGAGCAGCCTGTATGACTCCTTTACCGCAAGATACGGAAATCTTTCCGATAAAGCCAATGTATCCGCATTCAAGGACGATATTTCCGCTCCGTTGCTGCTCTCTCTTGAAAAAACTGAAAACGGCGAGGTTATTGGCAAAGCGGATATTTTCTCAAAACGAACCATCAGACCAGAGATAAAAATAACTCACGTTTCTACAGCTCAGGAAGCTCTTGCCGTATCTATTTCAGAACGTGCGAAAGTCGATCTCGATTATATGCAGTATCTCACCGGAATGGAGCGAAGCAAGCTTATTTCCGATCTTCACAGGGTAATTTATCCAAATCCCGAAAAAATTGACAGCAGCGGAGAACCGACTTACGAAATGTCGGACGAATATCTTTCCGGAAACATAAGGGAAAAGCTTGCGGAGGCTCAGACTGCGGCAAAGGATAATCCGATATACAACACAAACGTTGAAGCCCTGAAGCTCGCTATGCCGCCAAGACTGAATGCAGCGGATATTGATATACGTCCCGGAGCTTCATGGATTCCGGTTAAATATATTCAGCAGTTTATGGAGGAAACGTTTAAAACTCCAGACAAGTTCAAGCCGTCTAACAACGTTGGTTTCAGAAAATTCATGAGAACAACTTCTATTGAAGTAAAGTTTTCTGAACATACGGCAGCTTGGAACATTTCAAATAAATCTGCCGACAAGGGAAACGTTATTGCCGGAACAAAATTCGGAACGGAAAAGCGCAACGGATATCAGTTATTTGAGGATATTCTGAATCTTCGTGATACCAAAATCACTAAAAAAATCATCACTCCTGAAGGAAAGGAAAAAAGCGTTCTCGATGAAAAGGCTTCCGCTGCTGCACGTCAGAAACAAAAGGCGATAAAACAGGCTTTCAAGGAATGGATATTTAAAGATCCCGAACGCCGTGAAGCTCTTGTGGAGAAATACAACGTACTCTTCAACAGCAATCGTCCAAGAGAGTATGACGATTCTCACCTTACTTTTTCCGGAATGAATCCGGATATCGAGTTGAGAGAGCATCAGAAAAATGCAATTGCTCACGCACTTTATGGCGGTAATACGTTGTTTGCGCATGAGGTGGCGCAGGCAAAACGTTCGAGATGATCGCAGCGGCTATGGAGGGAAAACGTCTCGGTCTGCACCAGAAAAGTCTTATGGTAGTGCCAAATCATCTTACTGAACAGATGGGACAGGATTTCCTTAAGCTTTATCCTAATGCCAATATTCTTGTCGCTACAAAAAATGATTTCACTAAACGAAAACCGTCAGAAACTCTGCGCAAAAATATCAACAGGCGATTTTGATGCGGTAATTATCGGGCATTCTCAGATCACGAAAATTCCTCTGTCCAAAGAACGGCAGGAAAAGATTATTCAGGAACAGATCGACGATCTGCGCTTCGGAATTAACGAACTTAATGACGATGACAGCGCAAAATTCACGGTAAAGCAAATGGAAAAAACTCTCCAGAACCTACAGGCAAGGCTCGAAAAGCTTCAGCTTGACGATCAGGACGATGTTGTTACGTTTTAACAGCTCGGAGTTGACAAGATGTTCGTGGATGAAGCTCATGAGTTTAAGAATTTATTTTTAACAACAAAAATGTCAAATATTTCGGGCATTTCCACTAATCAGAACACGAAAAAAATTCCCGATCTATACGCTAAATGCCGTTACCTTGATGAAATCACAGGGAATCGTGGGGTTACTTTCGCAACCGGGACTTCCGTCACTAAGCTCAACAGTATTCTCATAGAAACGCCTGTTTGAATTAAACGTTTCACGCTCAAGTTTGTAAAGTTCCTTAATCTGTTCCTCCGTCATACCAAGCTGTCTGTATTTTTCCTCTGCTTTCTTCCATTGCTCATTGAAGTCCTTTTCAGCAGAAGCATGATTATATCCCATTTTTTACATCCGTTTTAATTTTTTATTCCAAATCAAAACAGAGATTTATGGGTATTTGCGGCTAAACACAGCCATTTGTAGTTAAAAATCATTCTTGTGTCCTTTCCTCATTTTCTTTTGATACCTTATTAAAGTTTCTTATGTGAATGAAAATACTTCGTTCCGCTTTTAAAGCTGAACGGAGCTTCTTTAAAATAAAAAAGCAGGAATCGACAATGCTTTAAAAGCTTGTCAAACTCCTGCTTTGGAAACTTATTTTAGGGTTTGTACTAAGTCGTTATTCAATAATATTTTGTATAATTTTAACATTCTT
>CAJKFZ010000026.1 GCA_905199285.1 uncultured Ruminococcus sp. | reverse complement strand
CTATTTTTTATTGTATTTTTTCTAAAAATAATGTATAATATTATCAACAAGAATTTTTACTGCTTTTATAGGAGGCTATGCTATATGAAGAAAAAGTTTAAAAGAATCGCCGCTCTCCTTGCGGGAATGGTAACAGCTTTTTCGTGTGTTTCGGGAATTGCTCCTGATAAATCGGATGTAAATGAGATTTCAGCTTCTGCCGCTTCTTCAAACGTTCCGGCTTTTCCGGGAGCTGTCGGCGGAGGCAAATATGCTACAGGAGGCAGAGGCGGCGAGGTTTACCATGTTACAAACCTTAACGACAGCGGAACAGGTTCATTCCGTGACGCTGTAAGCAAATCAAATCGTATCGTAGTTTTCGATGTAAGCGGAACTATTGAGCTTAAAAGCAATATCCTCTGCCAGAGCAATATTACTATAGCCGGACAAACTGCTCCCGGGGGCTCGGGCATAACATTGAAAAACTATAAGCTCGGCATGGCAGGAGATAACATAATCTGCCGCTATATAAGCTCTCGTCCCGGACCATACGCTTCAACAAGCTCCGGAAATGACGCATGGGGCGGTGCTAAAGGCTCACATTCGATCATAGACCACTGCTCTATGGGATGGACTACCGACGAACAATGGGGACTTTACTCCAACAACGAATACTATACAGTTCAATATTCCGTTATTGGCCCTGCCGACTCATGGGGAGGTCATAAGAAAGGACTTCACGGCTTCGGTCTTATGATGGGAAAGGGCTATCTCACATTTGATCACAACCTTATTATCCATAATGTTTCAAGAAATTTCCGTGGAAAGGTCGAAGGTCAGGAAACTGCCGATTTCACAAACAATATCATCTACGATTGGGGATATCAAACGGCTTACGGTACTATCGGTCACCTTAATTATGTAAATAATACTCTGAAAATGGGTAACAGTACTACCGGTGGAAAGCATTACATGAACGTTGACAGCGGTACTAAACCTGAGAATTTCAAGGTTTACATCACCGGAAACAGAATCCTCAACAAAGATAACTCCGTTTATGAAACTCCCACTAATGATAACTGGGCAGGAGTTGACGTTAAAACATCTATCGGTATAACTAAAAACGATCTTGTTTCCAATTCTCCGTTTGAAACAATTGTTAACGGAGAGAACGTTTCATCTGTTTCAGGAGCTGAAAGCGCCGCAGATTCCTATGAACACGTTATAAGCTTTGCCGGAAACGGTATTTCTCCCGATAAAAGAACCGATATTGATAAGCAATGCGCCGAAGAAACCAAAAACGGAACAGGCTCTTGTAGCGGTACTGCTGAATACGATTCCACCAAAACCGACCTTGATAAATACAAAATTCAATGCGGAGTAACATATAATTATCCGTCCGCAGTTCTGAAAAAAGAAATTATAGACAGCGATAATGACGGTATGCCCGATGACTGGGAGCTTGCAAGAGGTCTTGATCCTAACGACGCAGGCGATACAAACGGCGATTACTGCGGTCTCGGCTATACAAATATTGAATACTACATCAACGATCTTACTGTTGATTCTTTCCCCGAAGGCGTTGTCGAGCTTTCTCCCGAAAACTCTGTTGAACCGATTTCAGCTTTTGAAACAATTCAGGCGGAAGCTTATGACTCACAGGAAGGTGTGCGTGTCGAGGATCTCGCTTCCGGCGGACAAAATATCGGATTCATCGAAAACGGTGACTGGATAATGTTCCGCAAAGTCGATTTTGAAGACGGAGCAAAGAGCGTCAAGCTCAATATTTCAGGCAATGCTGCCGGAATCGAGCTTTATCTTGATAAAATGGAGGGAACTCCTGCCGCTAAAATATCTTTCAACGGAACAAACGGTTTTTCAGACTATCAGGAGCTTGAATATACTATCCCGACTATAACAGGAGTTCACAGCCTTTACCTCAAATTTACCGGAGGAGAGGGTTACCTTCTTAATGCTGACAGCTTTGTTTTCGGCAAAGAAGCTGTCGCTCTTAACGGTAAACTTATCAAAAATGTTAAAATAAGCGATAATGCCAATCCGCAAAGCTGGAACATCGGACAAAACGGAAACGTTGGTTCACTTATTTTTGGGGACAGAACATTCACTATCGCTTCTCTTCCCGAAGCTTTGAAGGGCGCAGAAATTCTTATGACCTCATGTGACGCAAAAGGAACAACAGGAGATACAGCCGAATTTACTGCCACTGAGGATATAGACCTCTATGTCGCTCTCGACAGCAGAGTGGAAAATACTCCTGATTGGCTTGACAGCTATAAGAAAATGTGTGATAAGTCACAGGATTTCACATCTTCAGACTTCGTTTTTACTACATCAAACGATCTTACGTTTATACCATATAAAAAGACCGTTAAAACCGGAGAAAAAGTCGTTCTGGGAAGCAACGGGCAATCATATCAATGCGTTAACTTCACCGTTTTTGCTGTTCCTGTTTCAACCGTTACAGTAAAGGGTGATATCAATAAAGATGGAAAAGTCGGAATTTCCGATATCGTCCTAATTCAGAAACATCTTCTGGGCATTGCTCCGCTCACAGCCGAGCAATCCGAATCCGCTGATATGGACGGTGACAAAATCATTGACGCATTCGATGAAGTCCTTATCCGAAAAGCGCTTATCAAAAGTTTATAAACAGCGGATCATCTGCACTTTTCCTGCTGTTTAACGCTCTTTAAATATGTTTTGAAGAGCAAATAGTATTCCACTGCTGTCTTGCAGTATAGGCATTGCAAAGACGGTCAAAAGGGACAAATCATGGATAAAGCCGTACTTGTTGGGTTCAGGTGCGGCTTTTTCATGCTTGATTTTATTCCTCAAATATTGTATAATGTAATAGCCCTCCTCGGAAACTGAAACGCACTGTCTGACTTGTCTTTTTTGTGTTTTTCTTTGTCAGCTTTCCTTGCAATACATACAGTATCCCTGCGGAAACCTGACTTTGCAAAACGCAAAAAATCCTGCGACATACAGTACTTTCCAGTTTACGAGGAGGGCTAATAAATTCTTAATGAAATTGGTGACTTATGAATAAATACGATATTTTAAAAGAATATTTCGGTCATGACAGCTTCCGGAACGGTCAGGAAGAAATTATAGACAGCATCTTGTCCGGACGTGATACTCTCGGTATAATGCCGACAGGCGCAGGAAAGTCTATCTGCTATCAGGTTCCGGCAATGCTTCTTGACGGCATAACTATTGTAGTTTCTCCTCTTATCTCGCTCATGAAAGATCAAGTAAGCGCTCTTATTTCTGCCGGATTCAACGCAGCCTGCATTAACAGTTCGCTGTCTATGGAGGAATATTCCGCCGTTTTCCGAAACGCTTATAACGGAGTGTATAAAATCATATATGCTGCTCCGGAAAGACTGGATTCCGAAGATTTTCTGCGTCTCGCCGCTCACATCAAAATCTCAATGATAACCGTAGACGAAGCTCACTGCGTTTCCCAGTGGGGACAGGATTTCCGACCGAGTTACCTCCGTATCATCGAATTCATAAGCAAACTCCCCTCACGTCCGATTGTAAGCGCTTTCACAGCTACAGCGACCGCTGATGTACGTGATGACATTATAAAAATTCTCCGACTGGAAGATCCATTTTCTATAACCACCGGATTCAACAGAAAAAACCTCTATTTCGCCGTTATTCAGCCTACGAGGAAATACGATACGCTCAGAAGTCTTATTGCCGGATACGGAGAAAAATGCGGTATCGTTTACTGTCTTTCAAGGAAAAATGTTGAGGAAGTCTGCGAACGTCTCAATCAGGACGGCTTCTCTGCAACCCGCTATCATGCAGGTCTTTCCGATTCTGAAAGACAACAAAATCAGAATGATTTCATCTATGACCGCAAAAGAATAATGGTAGCAACCAACGCTTTCGGTATGGGTATAGATAAATCGGACGTTTCATTTGTAATTCATTATAATATGCCAAAGAATATTGAGAGCTATTATCAGGAGGCTGGACGTGCCGGACGTGACGGAGAACCGGCAGAATGTACGCTCCTTTACAGCGGCATGGATGTTCGGACCAACACGTTCATGATTGAAAAAAGCTATGAGGAAAACCTCGAGCTTTCACAGAAAGAGCGTGAACTGATTCTTGAAAAAGATAAGGAACGTCTTAAAGCCATGACGTACTACTGTACCACAACAGGATGCCTGAGAGAATACATTCTGCGATATTTCGGTGAAAATTCACCAAACTACTGTGGGAATTGTTCAAGCTGTGTAAACGGATTTGAAACTGTGGATATAACCATAGATTCACAGAAAATCGTTTCCTGTGTCTATCGTGTTCACCAAAAAGGCTGGGATTACGGCAAGAGCATGATCGTTGATATTCTTCGTGGAAGCCGTAATGAAAAACTCTTTTCACTCGGTTTTGATAAACTTTCAACATACGGCATAATGGCGGATATTTCGGCTTCAAGGATACGATCTGAAATCGACTATCTCGTCATGAACGGCTACCTTATGCTAACTGATTCAGACTTTCCTCAGCTTTGCCTTTCTTCTAAATCAGTAAAAATCCTTAAAGAGTAAATTCCTGTGAGCATGAAGCTCCCCATTGAAAAAGCTCCAAAGGATAAGCGTAAAGCTGATGACAAATTCTATGCCAATGATCCTCTTTTTGCCGAGCTTCGTTCGCTTCGCAGTAAACTTGCGAGTGAGGAAAACGTTCCGGCTTATATAGTTTTCGGCGACGCTGCGCTTCGTGATATGTGCAGAAAGCTCCCGACTTCAAGAGAGCAGTTTCTCAATGTTTCGGGAGTCGGAAGAAGCAAGGCTGATAAGTACAGCGACGCTTTCTGCGAAGTGATCTCCGAATACATAAAAAACAATCCCGATGCGGAGAAAGCTCCCGATGGCGAGGTGAGTTATCTCGAAAGTCAGCTCGCAAGTTTCCGTGAACACGCTGTCGGTACAACTGCTCTTCCCAAACCCAAGTCGTGGACCGAAAGCGAAGAAAGTCAGCTTGCCGAGGAATTTAACGCTGGTAAATGTATTACCGAAATCGCACGAATTCACAAACGCACCAACGGCGCAATAAGTTCCAGACTAAAGAAGATGGGAATTTTAACATAAAAGGACGATGCAGGAAAATGTATCAGCATTTTCAGTATCAAGAATTAATTACTTCATCTTTTTTTGTATAAATTCGCATTCATTTTCTTTACGCTATGCTTACCGATAATAAATTGAATTATCCAAATTACTATAAAAATCAGAGCAAAAACCCCAAAGTAACTTAAGAATCCTTTAACGCTGTGCTCCATCCAGTATGTCAGATATGCAATCGGCATCATTATTACAGAAATAATAATAAAGTAAATTCCTGTCTGCTTTACAATACTCCAATGTTCTATCTCCCATATAACGGAGCTTGCCGCATATCCTGCGCCCAGAAGTCCGCAAAGAACGGCTTGCAGAATAACTGCATTTATTTCATTCTCCATTATCTCTGTCAGCTCAGGTACACAAGGTGAATAATAACCATTTGCCATTACGAGAGAAATAAATATAGTTATAATATATCCAATTGCTATTCCAAGAGGAAAGCCTATCATGCCTCGTAAAAATATCTTCTTTTTCATAATTTTTTCTCCTCATATGCCTAATATTTTTTTGATTTTAGAAACGTATCGCCTTGATACATATGTCGTTTGTCCATTTGATAATTTAACACAAATTGTGCCTGTAATACTCAGATCAAAGTTATTGACTTTTTTAAGATTGATAATTTCAGAGTTTGAAATTCGTACAAACTGATGAGAATTCAGTTTATTTTCTATCTCATACAATCTTAGGCGCAGAATGTATTCACCATTATCTGTTACGGCAAAATTCTTTCCTGAATTTGCATAAATTCTTATAATATCTGATTGTTCCAGAACCTCAAGTTTATTATCTTTAGTTCCTGAAATTATTTGTGGAATGCTTTCTGAAAGCTTATCCACAATATTTTTTATTTCTTCTGTCATGGAATCGGTCATTATTATTACGAGCGGTTCAGTACATGAACTGTCGATTTTTAATTCAATCTGCATTACATTCACCTCCTTAATTTTGTATTATATATAACATAGATGCTACTGTCAACAATTTTTTGATAATCGGTATTTTTTGCAATATAAGTGGTCAAAAAAAGAAGCTTACATTTGTAAGCTCCTTTTTTATCATTAAGTTATTTAAGCTTTACAGCCTCTTTAACCTTTGCCACGATGTTTTCAGCAGAAAGTCCGAATTCTTTCAGAAGATCTACTGCCGGACCGGAATGTCCGAACTCATCATTAACGCCGATCTTTACAACCGGAACAGGACAGCATTCTGTTACAGCTTCTGCAACAGCAGAACCAAGTCCGCCGATAACGCTATGCTCTTCAGCCGTCACGATAACCCCTGTTTCCTTTGCACACTTGCAGATAAGTTCCTTATCAAGCGGCTTGATTGTATGGATATTGACAACTCTTGCCAATATACCGTCATTTTTAAGTACAGCGGCAGCTTCAAGAGCTTCGTTTACCATAAGTCCTGTTGCAACGATAGTAACATCACTTCCGTCCTTCATAACAACGCCCTTGCCAAGCTCGAATTTATAAGTTTCCCTATCATTTACCACCGGGACTGCCAGACGTCCGAAACGCATATATACAGGTCCATTAAAATCAAGAGCAGCTCTTATTGCGGCACGAGCTTCAACATCGTCGCAGGGATTGATGATAGTCATTCCGGGAATAGTTCTCATAAGAGCAATATCCTCGTTACACTGGTGAGTTGCACCGTCCTCGCCGACTGAAATTCCCGCATGAGTTGCACCTATTTTAACGTTCAGGTGAGGATAGCCGATAGAATTTCTTACGATTTCGTAAGCTCTTCCGGCAGCGAACATAGCAAATGTACTTGCAAAAGGAATTTTTCCGCAAGCTGCAAGTCCTGCCGCAACACCCATCATGTTAGCCTCTGCAATTCCGCAGTCAAAAAAACGCTCAGGATAGGCCTTTTTAAAGATTCCGGTCTTGGTTGCAGCCGCCAGATCGGCATCGAGAACAACAAGATCTTTATACTCCTCAGCAAGCTCTTTCAGCGTTTCGCCGTAGCTTTCTCTGGTAGCTTTTTTCATAACTTCTGCCATTATCTTAGTCCTCCAATTCCTTTAACTGCGCATTAAGCTCTTCCATAGCCTGTTCATACTGTTCTTTATTAGGAGCAGTTCCGTGCCAGCCTACCTGATTTTCCATGAATGAAACGCCCTTGCCCTTAATACTCCTTTGAATAATAGCAACAGGCTTATCTGTTATCTTTTCAGCTTCGGTGAAGGCTCTGTCGATATCATCGAAATCGTGACCGTCCATTGTTATAACGTGCCAGCCGAAAGCAGCAAATTTATCTGTAATTGGCTCAGGAGAACAAACCTCAGTAATAGGACCGTCGATTTGCAGACCGTTATTGTCAACAATAGCAACGAGGTTTCCAAGGCTGTAATGAGCCGCAAACATTGCTGCTTCCCATACCTGTCCTTCCTCAATCTCACCGTCTCCGAGAATAGTGTAGACCTTATATGATTTATTGTCGAGCTTTCCTGCAAGAGCCATTCCGCAGGCAGCGGAGATTCCCTGTCCGAGTGAACCGCTGGACATATCAACTCCAGGAGTATGAATGCATGGATGTCCCTGTAAGAGTGCGCCGATATGACGAAGTGATTTAAGCTCCTCCTCCGGGAAGTAGCCTTTCTGAGCGAGAACAGAGTAAAGCGCCGGAGCAGTATGTCCCTTGGAAAGTACAAGACGGTCTCTTTCAGGATTTTTCGGATCATTGCTGTCAACATTCATTTTATTGAAATAAAGATATGTGAGGGTATCGCTTATTGAAAGCGAGCCGCCGGGATGTCCCGATTTAGCGTTATAAGTACCCTCGATAACGCCCATTCTCACTTTGCAGACAGTTTTCTGCAAAGACTTTTTGATAGATTCGTCCATAATAACCTCCACAAAATAATTTATTCTTAAAATTTTTCGCATTTATTTATGATATGATTTATCAGTTCGGCAACTGCGCCCTCGTCATTAGTTTTCTTAAGAACAAGATCAGACGCTTTTTTCACTGATTCTTCGGCATTTGCAGGACACACGCCCAGGTCGGCTTCACAAATCATTTCGATGTCGTTGTCGAAATCGCCGATAGCCACGAATTTAAAATCCGTCATTCCGTCAAGTCTGCGGTAATTCAAAAGAGCAGAACCCTTGCTTACCCCCACAGGAAGCATCTCGTAAAACATCTCTGACGACTTCACAAAGCTGACAGTTTCGTAATTTTTCTGCCGGACGAGTATCTCTATGTATTCCATATCATCCGGAGCCATTGCGAACAGGACTTTAAGCCACCCGCCCTCCGGAATTTCATCAAGAGTGGAATAAAACGGAGTGATTCCGCAAAGTTTTGTGTGAAGCTTCTGATAATCATTATTGCGGAAAACGTAAGTGCCCTCCAGCATTAAAACTTCTCCCCCGGCATCAGGCATGGCTTCAAGAAGTTCCTTGGCTATATTTCGGCATTCATCAGGAAGAGGATGAGTATACAGCGCCTTTCCGGAACTGTAATCGTAAATCGCTGCACCGTTATACAAGATCACAGGCATATTAAGTTTCAAACCGGCACGATACTGCTCAAATGCCTGTAACGTGCGCCCTGTAGCGACTGTGAAATGACCTCCGAGATCCGTAAACCGCTGAATTGCAGCTAAATCAACTTCATTAATAAGCTTTTTTGAATTAAGCAGCGTTCCGTCCATGTCACTAAGCAGCACAATTTTAGATATATCTTCAAACAAATTTCTCACCGCCTACATTTTTTCAAGCTTATTCAAAATCGAAGAAAAATACTCCGGAAGCTCGCTCACAAATTCCATATATTCACCGCTTGACGGATGAATAAAGCCTATTTTTCGGGCATGAAGGCACTGTCCGTCAATTCCCTTATATGACTTTCCATAAACATCGTCCCCCAGAACCGGATGACCGATATATGAAAGATGAACTCTTATCTGATGTGTTCTGCCGGTTTCAAGTCTCAGACGAACGTGAGCATATCCTCCGTATTGCCTCAAAACACTGTAATGAGTGACTGCATTCCTCGAATTTTCCTGTGTTACGCACATTTTCTTCCTGTCGGTCTTATGCCGTCCTATCGGAGCGTCGATAGTTCCCTCAGACTCCTTGAAGTAACCTGCCGCTACCGCTTCGTATTCACGGGTAAAACTATGCGCCTTGATCTGTTCCGCCAGTTTAACATGAGCCGAATCTGTTTTTGCAACGATAAGCAATCCGCTGGTATTTTTGTCTATCCGGTGGACAATTCCAGGACGGATAACTCCGTTTATTCCCGAAAGACTATCTCCGCAGTGATGAAGCAGAGCGTTGACCAGGGTTCCGTTATAATTTCCGTGCGCAGGATGAACGACCATTCCTTTCGGTTTATTTACAACAAGAAGTTCGCTGTCCTCATAAACAATATCAAGCGGAATATCCTCCGGCAGAGCGTCCATTGGCTGGGGTTCAAGAATTTCAACTGAAATTTGCTCACCGCCATGAATCTTATAATTTTTTCCGGAATGTTTTCCGTCCACAAGAACTAAACCATTTAAAATCAGTCCTTGAACTGTGCTCCGAGAAAGCTGAGCAATATTGTCCGAAATAAATTTATCAATTCTTTTTCCGTAATCATTGTCAGAAGCAGTCAGAATAAGATTCTCACTCATTTTCATCAGCCTCTTTTTTCATCGCTGCCGACTCCTGTTTGAGTCTTTTCTCGATCTTAGGATCAATAAAAATTCCATAAATCAAAAGCAGAATAAAAGCGATTGTCACGCATATATCTGCAAAATTAAAGATCGCAAATTTGAACAGCTTAAACTCAAACATATCAACTACATAGCCAAATCGGATACGGTCGATAATGTTTCCAATTCCTCCGGCAACAAAGAGTGAAACGGCTATGCTAAGCAGTTTAGAGCGTTTCAGAAACTTGAACATAGCAACAATTCCGACAGCTATAACTATTGCCGTGAAGCCGATCAGAAACCATCGCTGACCGGACATACTGCCAAAAATCGCACCGTCGTTTTCAAGATAAGTCAAATCAAAAATTTCGGTTTTTCCAAAGCGGATGAAGTCAATACTCCCCTTCGGCTGAAGGGAATGAATCGCCCAGTATTTGATTATCTGATCGATTCCGATAAGGGCAATTACCATTGCCGTAAGCAGAATAGCCACTAAAAATTTGTCCTTTCAAGTAAATAATACGCCTGCCGCCATATCTTGACAGCAGGCAATATTGTTATAATTACATCTCAATTGCTATCGCACATCTCTGACAAAGTGTGGGATGCTCATGATTTTCGCCTACATACTTTGAATAGCACCAGCAGCGTTCGCACTTTCCGCCCTCTGCCTTTGCAACCTCAAATACAGTTTCGCCGTCATTCTTTTCAATTTCAACATCGGAAACAATAAGAATTTCTGTAAGCTGCTTTGCAAGATCAGAATATCTTTCAAAATCAGCCTCGCTGCTCTTAATGATAATTTTAGCCTCAAGAGATTTACCGATGATTTTTTCGTTTCTTGCATCCTCAAGAGCCTTATTAGCTGATTCACGGGCAGCATAGATAAAGTTCCATTTCTCGATAAACGCCTCGCTGAACTCAATGCCGGACTTTTCTGGCATCTGATTCAGGAAAACACTTTCTTTATCGTCCGCAGAAGTATGCGGCATGAACTGCCAGATCTCCTCAGCGGTAAAGGAAATAATAGGAGCGGCAAGTCTTGCAACTGCGCTGAGAATGCGGTACATAGCGGTCTGAGCAGCACGGCGCAACTCGGAATCTTCTTTTTCGCAGTAAAGTCTGTCCTTGATAATATCGAGGTAGAAATTCGACATATCAATTACACAGAAGTTATGGATTGCGTGGAAAGCGATATGGAAATCGAAAGCCTGATAGCCTTCGTTTACTTTGTCAATGAGAGCGTCAAGACGCATGAGAGCCCATTTATCAAGTTCTGTGAGCTTATCGTCAGAAACGCTGTCTGTATCGGGGTTAAATCCATTGCCGTTGCCAAGATTTCCGAGAATGAATCTTGCAGTATTTCTGATCTTCTTGTAAGCGTCAGAAAGCTGGCTGAGAATAGTTTTAGAAATTCTGATATCAGAATGATAATCAGAAGACGCTACCCACAAACGAAGAATATCTGCGCCATACTGGTCAGTTATCTCGCTTGGGTCAATTCCGTTTCCGAGGGACTTATGCATAGTTTTGCCCTCGCCGTCAACGACCCACCCATGAGTACAAACAGCCTTATACGGAGCTGTTCCCTTGTAAACAACAGATGTGAGAAGCGATGACTGGAACCAGCCTCTGTACTGATCTGCCCCCTCAAGATAGAGATCTGCCGGCCATGAAAGGCTGTCGAATTCGTCCATAACGGCAGTATGAGAAACACCGCTGTCAAACCATACGTCCATAATGTCGTATTCTTTGGTGAATTCACTGCATCCGCATTCGCACTTAACGCTTGCAGGAATGAATTCGGAAGCTTCTCTCGTCCACCATGCGTCAGATCCTTCCTTGCGGAAAAGATCGGCTATTGCGGAAATTGTTTCGTCGTTAACGATCGGCTTACCACAGTCCTTGCAGTAAACGATCGGGATCGGAACACCCCATGTTCTCTGACGTGAAATGCACCAGTCACTTCTGTCACGAACCATGCCCTTGATTCTGTCCTCACCCCATTCAGGAATCCACTGAACTTCTTCGATAGCCTTGATAGCTTCGTCCTTGAAGTCGTTTACGGAACAGAACCACTGTTCTGTTGCACGGTAGATGATAGGACTGTTGCATCTCCAGCAGTGTGGGTACTGGTGGACGATCTTCTGAGTTGCAAGCATTGCTCCAACTTCTGTAAGCTTAGCGGCGATAGCCTTGTTTGCAGTATCAGTGTCCATTCCCTCAAATTCGCCGGCTTCAGCGGTCTGTCTGCCCTTTGCGTCAACACAGACGATAATGCCGATATCATCATAATTTTTGCACACCTCAAAGTCTTCTACACCGTAGCCCGGAGCTGTATGAACGCATCCTGTACCGCTTTCAAGCGTTACATGATCGCCGACAATGATCGGTGACGGACGGTCGTAAAGCGGATGTTTTGTCTTCATTCCCTCAAGCTCTGCGCCTGTGAAGATTCCCTCTGTTGTATATTCAGTGATTCCGGCTGTTTCCATTGTTGTTTTAACAAGCTCTTCAGCCATAACGTAATACTCATCGCCAACGTGAACGAGAGTGTAGTTATACTCCGGACCGAGACAGATAGCAAGGTTTCCGGGGATAGTCCATGTTGTGGTAGTCCAGATAACGAAATAGATCTTGGATGTATCAAGTCCCATACCGGAGAAAATTCCCTTATCGTCGGTAACATTGAACTTTACATAGATAGAGTAGCATGGATCATTTGAATACTCGATCTCGGCTTCTGCGAGAGCTGTGTTACAATCGGGACACCAGTAAACTGGCTTCAATCCCTTATACATATAGCCTCGTTTAGCCATTTCGCCGAATACCTCGACCTGTCTTGCCTCAAATTCAGGACGGAGTGTGAGATACGGATAATCGTAATCGCCGATAGTTCCGAGTCTCTTGAACTGCTTCATCTGGTTCTGAACGTGCATCATTGCAAAATCGTGGCAATGCTTTCTAAGCTCTACAGGCGGAATTGCTCCGTTTTCAACGCCGATAGACTTCATTGCCTTTAGCTCGATAGGAAGACCGTGCGTATCCCAGCCCGGAACATAAGGAGCGCAGAATCCGCTCATATTCTTATATTTAACAATGAAATCCTTTAAAGTTTTGTTAAGAGCTGTTCCAAGATGAATTTCACCGTTAGCATACGGCGGTCCATCGTGAAGAATATAGGTTTTCTTGCCCTTATTCTTCTCAATCATCTTGTAGTAAAGTCTTTCTTTCTCCCATTTTTCGAGCGTTTCAGGCTCTCTTTTAGGAAGATTTCCTCTCATAGGAAAATCTGTTTTCGGTAAATTTAAGGTGTTATTATAATCCTGCGCCATTTTTCCTTGATTCTTCGCACTTATTCGTGGAAGAACCCTCCTTTCAAGCAAATTTATACGATTTTATTAAAAAATAAAATTAAAGTTCCTCTGATGCAACTGCGGCAGCGATCTCTTCGGCTGTCTGAGGTTCAAGACCTGCTGCTTCCTCGAATGTTTCCGGCATAGAAGAAATAAGCTCAAGGTGGCTCTTATACATATCGAAAAGGCTCTTCTTGAAATCTGCAACCTGCTGCTGAGCCTCGATAAGAGCTTCTTTTTCTCTTGCGATCTCCTCACGGTTACGTTCCATAGCCTCTGCGTGCTGACGAACAGCCTCATCCTCAAGAGCCTCTGCCTTAGCCTTAGCCTCGGCAATTATCTGCTCTGCCTTATCGTTTGCCTCGTTGATAACCTGGTGTCCCTGCTTCTGAGCGCCGAGAAGAGCGTCTTTAAGAGCGTCCTCATCTCTCATATATTCACGAACCTTATCGGCAAGAACCTGAATCTTGTTGTTTGATTCGATGCGCTCTCTTTCCATTTCATCAAGCTCTGCTTCGAGCTGAGAGAAAAATTCGTCAATTTCCTCCTGTTTATAGCCAAAAGCAGCCTTTTCAAATCTTTTATTTCTTACATCTTTTGAAGTAATCATTGTTTTCACCTCTAAATAAATTTACGAAGATTAATGTGTATCCGGCCTTTTTTTGTAGAGCCGTTTATATCCGACAAGATAAATCTTCCGCAGCCCCTTATCGAAAGAACATCACCGGCATGAAGCTCCTGCGAAATTGATGAAGCCTTAAAATGATTTATATCGACCTTTTCAGATCGGATGAGCTTTGCTGCATTTTCTCTGCTTATTCCGGCAGCAAGACTTACAACGCAGTCCAATCGCATAGAAGCCACAGTTCCGCTTATATTGCGGAATTCCTGTTTGACTTCAAGCTGAAACGGACGGTCGCCGCATACCTTAACTCCGGTTTTTCCGATTTTGGAAACCGTCGATAAGATAAGTCTTGCGGCGATATCAGTGACAAAAGCCTGAGCAATATCCTCGTCAACAATAATATCGCCAATCACATCACGCTTTAAACGCATTCCCATAAAGCTTCCGAGAAAATCTCTGTGCGACAGCCTGTCCTCTTTGCGGAAAGTAAAGGTCAGGCATTTTATTGGGAATTCATCTGTGATGTAATCCTGGTAATAATCAGGGAAAACCGCAAGAATACGTCTTTTTGCTTCCGGAAAGCCGCCGTAGAGCATATACATCAGCGCTCCTGAATTATTCAGGCACCAACGCTGGGCTTCTGCGCACTGCCGTTCGTCAAGAAAATTTGAAAAACAGCATACGCCGTCTCTTTCACAGCGGCTGACCAGATCTCCGAGTCTTGCGGCAAAAAGCTTATCCTCTGTATCGCCGTTCATCAGATGAATACGCCGTTGTTTTCAAGCTCTCCGACAAGATCCTCGCCGATGAAGCCAACGTTATAAGGAGTAATAATATATGTCAGGTTAGCAACCGGCTTCAGGCTTCCGCCGTTAGCATATGCTACGCCAACCAAGAAGTCGATGATTCTTCTCTTGTTATCCGGAGAAGCTGTTTCAAGGTTGAGTACAACTGTTTTCTTTGCGATAAGATGGTCTGCGATCTGCTTTGCGTCTGTAAAAGCTGAAGGCTTTACGAGAACTACCTGAAGCTGAGCTGTTGTCTGAATATTTACGACCTTGTTTCTTCTGTTTGTCTCGCCTGAAGTAACCTCCTCCTGTTCAGAAGGCTGATAGCCTGAACGCTCACTGCGGTTCGTATGGCGAACCGGAACATCTGCCTGATCGAGCTCTTCGTCTTCAGGGGCAAAGAAAAATTCCTTGATGTTCTCAAAAAGTTTCATTTTAATACTCCGTTTCTCCGCATTATTTATATTTATATTTTTGTTTCAGAC
Source organism: uncultured Ruminococcus sp. (assembly GCA_905199285.1). Taxonomy (GTDB): domain Bacteria; phylum Bacillota; class Clostridia; order Oscillospirales; family Ruminococcaceae; genus Ruminococcus. Next base: position 2,467 of record CAJKFZ010000026.1, on the reverse strand, counting down.
ACGAAATTAATGCGGATATTTCCGTGCCTTTCTTAATATATTATGATGCTGATCAAACTTTATAATTTCTTGCGCCGAAAAGACCTGTTCCAATTCTTACAAGCGTAGAACCGTATTTAACAGCTCTTGCATAATCGTTGGTCATGCCCATTGAAAGGACGTCCATTGAAACTCCGCTTATATTATAATCGGAAATTTTATGGAAAAGTTCCTGCATCCTGCCGAGGAAAACATCGCTTTCACAGGGCGGAGGAATAGTCATAAGCCCTCTTACACAAACTCCTTCAAGAGCCGCAGTCTGTTCAATAAGCTCCCTTAAATTTTCTGGAGCAATTCCGCTTTTTGAATCCTCTCCGCCGATATTTACCTCGCAGAGAATGTCCATGATCTTACCGTTATTAACGGCAAGACGGTTTATTTCCTGAGCAAGCTTAATGCTGTCAACCGACTGTATCATTTCCACTGAATTTATAATATATTTCACCTTATTGGTCTGCAAATGACCGATAAAATGCACCTTAGCCTTCGAATCATATCTCTCAGCCTTAGACTGAAATTCCTGAACTCTGTTCTCACCGAGAAGATCGAGTCCGAAATCGAAAACATAATTCACAACTTCCGCCGGAACAGTTTTCGTAACAGCCATTATATCGACCTTGCTTCCGTCATTACGGTATTTATCATAAGCTTCGCTGATATTACTGCGGATGCTCCTAAGATTTTCCTTAATTTCATCATAGCTGTAATTATTTTCCACTCTGCTCAACACCTTCAATCATAATATCGTCATAAAGCGCAAGATAGCTCAGATCATCTTCATGTATCTCAGAAAGAACGTAATCGCTTCCCTCGTAAACAACATCGATTTTCTTGAATTCAACCTGTTCGCCTTTAAGAATGTAAACGCCCTTATACGAAACGCTTGTAACAACGTCCTCGCCGCTTTCAGGATCGGTCGTTTCTTCATCGATTGGAACGAATCTTATGGCTTCTCTCGGAACTTTAAGACCTCTGTAATCGCCTGTGATTATCTCAACCGTTTCTGTTCTGTGCTGCACAATATCGTGGCTGAGCTGCTCGCATAAAAGGATAATAACGCTTTTTGAAGGATCTCCTTCATCTCTTATATCATAGATCGAAGCGTTGAAATACTCCGCAGATGAATCCAGACGCACCTTAACCTCAGCTCCGACATTGTATTCCTTTCTGGAATTATCAACAACGCCTGCAATATACCAGTTATATCCGTTTACGAGCTTTCCTACGATATTGCTGTCCGTAAGTCTGTTATCGGTTATCTCAGTGATCCTTGCAGCCGTTAACGAACTCAGATTTTCGGGAGTAAGCTCGTTTTCATAGCCGTCGCAGTAGCTTACAAAATAAGCTGGCTTGTCCGATGTGATCGTCTCGAGCGGTTTAGATGACTGCTGACGAAGCTGAGAAAGTTCGTTATTGATATCGGTTATCTGCTGTTCAAAACCGCTTACTTCATTGGTTATTATCTGGTATGTACTCATATTGACAAGCAGATTATCCTTAACCACTTCAAGAGTATCATAATCCTGCATATCCCTGCATAAAATGAAACTGCGGTAATTCTCCTCGATAGCCGCAGAAACATTCGACGGCTGAGCTGATTCAAGAGTTCCGGGATTCTGGATTTTTTTCAGAATATCAAGTTCTCTTGTAAGGCTGTCGATTTTTCTGTTGATGCTTATCTGGCTTTCATCGGGATAAACCTCTGCGATAACGCTGCCGTTTCCAAGCTTTCCGCCGTCGGTAACATTATAGCTTAAAACTCCGCTGCCGCTGTAGGTTTTGATTTGTTCGTCTCTTATAAAAACTCCCTTTAATTCTCTTGAAGCCGTTGCCTCTGCAATAAGAGCGCTTTCGGTATCGCTTTCCCTGTTGCGGAAGTTATAAACAATGCTTATAAAAATAACGATAAACATTATAAGAACAACATTGCGCAGAACCTTTACCAGCGGACTGCTCTCCGATTTAACAAAGCGCATTTATATCACACCTTATTCGCTTTTTTCAGCGGCATCAAGAATAGAAACCTGTCTTGCTGGAATAATTGTAGAAATAGCATGCTTAAAAACAAGCTGCTGTTTGCCGTCGCAGTCAAAAATAGCAACATAGCTGTCAAATCCTCTTATCATGCCTTTAAACTGAAATCCATTTGTAAGAATAATGGTTACCATTATTTTGTCTTTTCTGCACTGATTAAGAAATACATCCTGAAGATTAATTGTTTTGTTCATACACATTCATTCTCCTTTATTTAATTATATATATCTGATATCTCTAACCGGCAGCCTCTAAAAGCCTCTTCTGACAAAAATCAGCAATTCGCATCATTTGCTGCAACAAATCCTTAAGCAGTACATCAGCACAACTTCGCAGAACTTTTTACAACTGACTCACCTATCTGATTTTTGCTTGACCAAACAGGTTTTTAGAG
>CAJKFZ010000025.1 GCA_905199285.1 uncultured Ruminococcus sp. | reverse complement strand
TGTGAACACGCTCTAATTATAACATATAAAAACATATATTTCAAGATGATTTTTCAAATGTAATTGAATTTTAATTCTTGTGCGGCACTTCACAAAGCCGACCTTACGGCTTTGTACAGCGTCAAATTTGATCAGAGAGAAAGGAAATGATGACAATGAAGCCTTATCTGAAAAGAGCTTGGGCAGAGATTTCTCTTGAACAGCTCAGAAAAAATATTGGGATCATAAAAGAGCTGAATTCGCCTGAAACAGAGATCATGGCTGTTGTAAAAGCCGACGCATACGGTCACGGATATGAAAGGGTGGTATGCTGTCTTTCGGACGAATGCGGGATAAAATATTTTGCCGTATCAAATCTTGATGAAGCGATTGCTGTAAGAGGATTCTGTCCGGAAGCAGAAATACTTATACTCGGCTATACTCCGCCTGAATATGCTCATGAAATATCCGAGAACAATATAATTCAGGGAGTTGTTTCAACAGAGTATGCAAAGTTGCTGTGCGAGAACAGTCCGGAAACTGTAAGATGTCACATTAAAATAGACACCGGAATGGGCAGAATAGGTCTGCGTCATGAAAAACCGGAGCAGTGTGCTGCTGAAATTGCTGAAATGTGCAGAATTGAAAAATTATCCGTTGAGGGAATCTATACTCATTTTGCTGTTGCTGACAGTGATGCTCCCGATAATATTGTATATACCGATATGCAGGAGAAATACATTACTGATACATACGATGTTCTTGTGCAAATGGGAATAAAGCTTCCTCATATGCACTTCATGAACAGCGCTGCAACGTGTTACCGCAACAGTTCGAGAAGCACTCTTTCAAGAGCAGGTATCATAATTTATGGACTTCATCCTGATATAAGACTTGATATCCCTAACGGACTTGAACCTGTTATGGAGCTTAAAGCCGTTATTTCGCAGGTTAAGACTATTGAAGCAGGAACTTGCGTGAGCTACGGCAGAACTTTTACCGCCGATCGTGAAATGCGTGTGGCTACAGTTACAATAGGCTATGCGGACGGCTATTCAAGACTCCTTTCATCGAAGGGAGAAATTCTCGTCGGCGGAAAACGCTGTAAAATAATCGGAAGAGTGTGTATGGATCAGCTCATGATAGATGTTACCGGAGCAGAGGCAAAATCCGGCGATATAGTTACTCTGATAGGAAAAGACGGGGGAGACTGTATTACAGCCGACGAGCTTGCTTCCATATACGGAACTATCGGATATGAGGTAGTTTGCGGAATCTCCAAAAGAGTTCCGAGAATATATATTGAAGGGAAAAATTGAAAATGAAAAAAGCAATGACGATAACCTATAATGTTGGAAATAATCTTTATATAAATCTGACAAATAAATGCCCGTGCGCCTGTACATTCTGCATAAGAAATAATGCGGATGGAGCATACGGTTCTGATCCGCTCTGGCTGGAGCATGAACCTTCTATGGATGAGATCATAGACGCTCTTGCCAAGGAAGATTTAAAGTCATACGATGAAGTGGTTTTCTGCGGATACGGCGAACCGACCTGCCGTCTTGAAGAACTTATTGAAACGGCAAAGTGGATAAGAGCAAATTACGGAGCTGCTCCAAAGCTCAGAATAAACACAAACGGTCTCGGAGATCTGGTCAATGAACGCTCTGTTGCCGATGAGCTTTGTGAAGTTCTCGATATAATTTCGGTAAGCCTTAATGCAGGAACCAAGGATGAATATATGAAAGTTACACGACCGAAGTATGAAAACGCTTTTGAGGCAATGCAGAAATTTACTTCAGACTGCGTTAAAAACGGCGGAGCAGAAGTTGTAATGTCAGTTGTTGACGTTATTCCTCAGGAGCAGATAGACGCTTCAAGAGAAATTGCTCAAAAGCTCGGCGCAGTTCTTAGAGTTCGTGCTTATGATTCATAATTGACAAAATGCACAAAAATATCAAGTGATATTTGTGAATTGTTTCGGCTGAATCCTATGGAAATTTCTAATGAAATGTGATATAATTAGTTGGATAATAAAAATGAACCTATATCAGGTTTGTGAGAGTATATTTCCAAAGGAAATTCTCAGAGGGAGAGTAAGTATGGAAAACAAAAAAATCATTATTGCTGCTGCGGCTGCAACTGTTTGTGCTGCCGGATTGACCGCTGCAGCAGTTATTGTCTGCAAAAGGCTTTTTGAGAAGACTTACTTCTCTGTAAACTAAGATCATCAATCCGCTCTGTGCAATGACGGACAGTCCGGAAAATATATCAAAGAAGGTTGGATAAAATGGAAATCAAATTTACAAAGGCAGAAACTTTAAAGGATAAGCCGCAGCCAGGCGATAAGCTCGGATTCGGTCATATCTTTACGGATTATATGCTTATTATGCCCTATGATGAAGGTCAGGGCTGGCATGATCCGGAAATTCGTCCTTATGGAACTATAGAGCTTTCTCCTGCCGCTATGTGCCTGCACTACGGTCAGACTGTTTTCGAGGGACTTAAAGCTTACAGAACTGCTGATAACAAAGTTCAGCTTTTCCGTCCGGACGAAAACTTTAAAAGACTTAACGTTTCAAACGAAAGACTCGTTATTCCGGAGCTTCCGGAAGATCTTGCAATGCAGTGTCTTATGGAGCTTCTTAAAATCGAAAAGGACTGGGTTCCTTCACAAGACGGAGAATCCCTTTATATCAGACCGTTTATTTTTGCAGTTGATCCGTTCCTCGGAGTTAAGCCGGGCGCACAGTATTACTTTATGATAATTCTTTCGCCTTCCGGAGCTTATTACGAAAGCGGACTCAATCCCGTTAATATTTACGTTGAAAGCAAATATGTCCGTGCAGTAAGAGGCGGTATGGGATTTGCTAAGACAGGCGGAAACTATGCGGCTTCTCTTATCGGACAGGACGAGGCTCATAAGCAGAATTACTCTCAGGTTCTCTGGCTTGACGGTGTTGAGCAGAAGTACATAGAGGAAGTCGGAGCAATGAATATCTTCTTCGTTATCGACGGCGAAGTTGTAACTCCTATGCTTCAGGGTTCTATCCTTCCGGGAATTACAAGAAAGTCGGCTATCGAGGTTTGCAGATCAAAGGGAATCAAGGTTACCGAGAGAAGAATAACTATTCAGGAGATCGCTGACGCTTACGATGCAGGCAAGCTTGATGAAGTATTCGGAACAGGTACTGCCGCTGTAATTTCTCCAGTCGGACATCTCAAGTGGAACGATAAGGTTATGGAGATCAATGATAATAAGATCGGAAATATTTCCCAGATGCTCTATGACACAATGACAGGAATCCAGTGGGGCAAGATCGAAGATACTTTCGGCTGGACTGTTGAGGTTAAGTAATTTGGTAATGCCGTCAAAATATTGGCAAGCATAAATACAAAAATAAGGCATCGCAGCTCAGCTTTTACACGGCTTGTGCGGCGATGCCTTAAAATTATTTTTTTACTAGTTATTTTGGATTATTTTTCTTTCTCTGCGGCGCTCTTCATCTCTTTTTCTTTCCTGTCTTGCCTCGACAATGTAATTCACGAGCCATCCGAAAATTTCTATTGCTTAAAAAATCCAAAAAACCCATATTGTTTCCCCATTAAGGCGATTCTTACCCCAAGAACCGCCTTGATAAATTATGTTTTATTTTCCCCGTCATGACAGATGAGCTGTTTTAATTTTCATCTTCATATTCATATTTTTATTCTCCTGTTTCACTATTTTCCGGAACAGCAGGAGCGTTGCTCTTCGATGACGATGAATCTGAAAGTTCGTCAAGATTTACGTCAATAAGAAGTCCGCTGTCACTTCCTGTAACTTTTGGCAGAATACCGTTCCACTTCTGAATCTGTTCGTAAGCGATGACCTTATCCGAAAGCGACTCTTCAAGAAGTTTATTTGCGTCTGCCTGAGCCTGAGCCTCGGTCAATGTTGCTTTTGCCTGAGCTTCTGCGGCGATGACCTTTTTGTCGGCTTCCGCATTTGCAATAACAATAGCCTGTTCCTGTTCGGTTTTTGTTTTAAGAAGATTCTGCTCGGCAACCTGTTTTGCTTCGATAGCGTTGTTATATTCCTCTGTAAAATCAAAGTTGACGATGTTGAATTTCTCTATGTAAATTCCGTAATCGTTAAGCTTCGTATCAAGACTTGCCTTAACTTCGTCACCTACTGCGGCACGTTCAGTTATAAGCTGTTCCGCCGTGTATTTAGCAGTTGCCGATTTCATACACTCCTGCACTACCGGAGCGATAAGAACAGTTTGGTAGTCTATGCCGACATCCTTATACATACTTGCGGTTTTATCCGAAAGCAGTCTGTAGTTAACGGCAATTTTACTGCTGACTGTCTGGAGGTCCTTTGAAACAGCTGAAGCCGGAGTTTCGTAAACCTGAATCTTGTTGGACATATCTTCAACCTGCTGAATGAACGGTATTTTTAGATGAAAACCTTCCTGATAAGATGTTTCCGAAACCTTTCCGAGAGTAAGAACAACTCCCGTATTTCCGGCAGGAACGATAGTGAAAGAGTTTACAGCAACTAAAATTGCAGCAGCTCCTATAGCTATCCATTTAACGCCTTTGAAAGTCTTTCCGGACGAATTGTTTTTGTGTAATTCTCTGATATCAACAGACATAATAATTTCTCCTTTTTATTCTTGTGTAACTTTTTTATCCCTAACAGAACCGATAAGCGAACCGATACCCATTCCACTGCACATCCCTATACACAGCCCGGTGAGCATATCTTTTAAAAGAACTATTCCCATAATAACCCCAAGGGAGATTCCTATACTCATTCCATAAGCAAGATATTCTGAAGTGTAGCTGATACGCTCTTTTTTATTTCTCTTCATGATGATCCTTTCTGTTTTTCACGGATAGCGGCAAGTCCTTTTTCCATTTCGGCTTTGAGACAACCGCTTCTGTAAGCCATAACCATAACATACATCGCACAGGCAAGCTTTTCATCATCGGCAATTTCCTTAGTATTTTCTTTTATCTCGCCGCTTATAAGCTGTTTGACCGATTCAGAGGCGAAAGCGCCTTCATCCTCGGCAGTGAAAATAATCCTGCAAAGCATATTATAAAGGTGAATGTCGGCAATAATATCATCGGATGTATCTTCAACATCACCGTTAACATAGCTCATCAGATTTGCGATATCGTCAAGTTTCATAACATTTCTCAGCATATTTATAAGCAGTATTCGCAAAACCTGCTTTTCCGAATATTTTTTGCCTTTCGTGGATGATACCCACCCTCGTTTTATCCAGTTTTGAATGGTAGTTCCCTCAAGTCCCGTGAGCTTTGAAAGCTGGGAAAGAGTGAGACCGCCAGTTGCTTCAAGAACAGGCGAAATAACTGAAAAAGCAGCTTCTCTTGCTGTTTCGGTAAATTTTAACGTTGTTCCCGGAATAATTCTGTTCATAATCTTTAACTCCTCTGTTGTGATGATATGATTATATCATAAGTTCATACGAACTTCAAATTTGATCCGAGGACGTTTTGGGGAAAATTCTGATATTTTTTGAATTTATGTTAGTTTTTCTCTTGTTTTCAGACTTTTTCTTGTTTTATCATAATTTTTGTTTTTGTATCAGAAAAGGGAAGCCGAAAAAGCTTCCCTTTGTTTTTTACAGAGTATAACCCTGACTTCTGAAATTGTCGATAACGTCGCCAAGTATTTCTGCATTTGTTGAAGAAACGGAATGAAGAAGAAGAATCTCTCCGCCGTGAGCAGAATCTGTGAGCTTTTTAAGTCCCATCGCCGGGTCGGGCTGACTGTCGGTTTTCCAGTCCACATAAGCAAAGCTCCAGAATAGGGTTTTATATCCGCACTTCTGAACGGTTTCAAGAGCCGCTTCTGAATACTCTCCGCAAGGACAGCGGAAATACTGCATCTGATATCCGTAGTTATTCATAACGTAATCATGAAGCGACATAATTTCTTTTTCAGCTTCGCTTTCAGAAAGAGTTGGCAGACTTGCATGAGTCATACCATGGTTTCCGAGAACATGACCTTCTTCGATCATTCGCTTTACAAGAGCAGTTTCCTTTTTGGCATAATCGCCTGTAAGGAAGAAAATAGCCTTAACGTTTTTCTCTTTAAGAGTATCAAGAATTTTTTCGGTGTAGCCGTTTTCATAGCCTTGGTCAAAAGTTATAATGATACGTTTATCGTCATCCGAAAGAGCGTAGGCATCAAGTTCGCCGTATCGGCTGTTGAACGATAAAGCGTCTGTCGGACGGTTGGCTGAATCAACGCTTGTGCCTTGTCCGAAGCCGATTTTAGTGTTATCGGCGCAGTAAACTGCAAAAGGCTGAACGCTTAAAGCAGTAAGAGTTATAGCCATAGCCGAAGCCGTTTTTCTCATAAGCTTTGTTTTCCTTTTGAAAATTGCGGAGATCGCCTCCGCATATATATTATGGCTTGACATGACTTTATTATTTATAGAAAATTCTGCTAATAAAAAACAGCAGTGAGTTAAACTGCTGTTTTGACCGTTATTATCAATATTTTAAATACGTTTCGATCCTGTGCGAAAGAATCCGTATTTAAAGATGATCAATTATTGAGATAGTATCTTACAAGAACCTGTAAAAGCTCGTCACGATCAATGTGACGAATGATATTTCTTGCATTGTTATAAGTGGTTATGTAGGTCGGGTCTTCCGACAAAATATAACCAACGATCTGATTGATAGGATTATAGCCTTTTTGAGTAAGAGCATCGTAAACGATAGTCAGATTCTTTTTAAGCTCTGCTTCCTTATCTTCGTTAACGGAAAAGGTCATAGTTTTATCAAACATTAAAAATCAGCCTCCTGACGGTAGAATACTTCGAGTGAAACGCAATTGAATCAAACAAGAAGCTTATAATAATTATACTATATATACTTGAATTTTGCAAGAGTATTGCGGTAAATTTCTGAAATTGACTATATTCGACATATTTTTTTGTGAATATTTACCAGACGCTGCATACTCGGAAAAGTGTGCAAGTGTGCATATTTAAAAAGGACGCACACTTGCTTTTGCACATTTCATTGACTATTTTGCTGAATCTGCATCACTTTTCAGGTTATTGGGACAGCGTTACGCTCCTTAACCGCAGCAGCCGGTTCTCTTTACGAAAGAGTTGCAGTCGGTACATTCAGGAACAGTCGGGTTATCCTCATGAGTGCCGACGCTGATACAGTCAAGCGAGCAGTAATGCTCTGTAACGAGGTTGTGCTGACACTGTGAAACCGTACATTTGATGTTGTCGTTTTTCTTTTTGTTATCCATAATAATAACTCCTTGTTTTTGATTTAGCGCTATTTCTGTCAGCTATCATTCTGAATTAACATTCCAGAGCAATAGCTGGCTTACGCTTTGCGGCATATTGCTGTAAACTTATACAGCAAATTTGAAGCCTGTTTTTATTATTGCATAACGGAGCAAAAATATACGTATTAAAATAAAAAATTCTGTTGCAATTTTACACAAAAAGACGTATACTATATCTAAGGGTTGGTGAGTAAAATTGATTTATCTACTTGAAGATGATTCCGGAATAAGAAGCTTTGTTATTTATGCGCTGAATAATTCCGGTTTTGAAGCGAAGGGGTTTGAAGTTCCATCGACTTTTTATAAGGCTTTGGAAGAAGAAATTCCGGAACTGCTTCTGCTTGACATTATGCTTCCCGAAGAGGACGGGATATCTATTCTGAAAAAACTGCGCAGAGACGAAAAAACGAAAAATCTTCCGATAATAATGCTCAGTGCAAGAGGTACGGAATATGATAAGGTTTCCGGACTTGACAGCGGAGCGGATGATTATCTTGCAAAGCCTTTTGGAACTATGGAACTTATTTCAAGGATCAAGGCTCTTCTCCGCAGATCTTATTCTGAAAAAGAAAAAGCCAATGAATTTATTGCCGTTGGAGATCTGAAAATCTATCCGGAAAATCACGAAGTCTATTCCGGAAGCATTAAGATCAATATCACAAGGAAAGAATACGAACTTTTATTGTTTCTTGTGAAAAACAGGGGAAAGGTTTTTTCCCGTGATGAGCTTCTTCAGAAAATCTGGGGTTATGATTTTTCCGGTGAAAGCCGGACTGTTGACGTTCATATAAGAACTCTACGTCAAAAGCTCGGAAGAGCCGGAGATGTTATCCAAACTGTTCGTGGAGTTGGCTATAAGGCGGAAAAGGAAGCGGTTCGACCGATTAACAGCGATATCATATAGTAATGAACGTAATTGACCGAAAAGGCAGGTGAGGAAAAGTGACCAGAAAAATTATACGGAGCATTATACTTATTTCAACTGTATCAGTTTTATTTGCTTCTTTTATAGTTATGATTTTATTGAACAGATTTTTTTACCGAAAAATCGAAACCGAACTTCATTCAGAAGCCGAACTGATATCAAGCGGAATAGAGTTTGGCGGAGAAGATTATCTGAAGAAAAATAATTTTAATGATATTCGTGTTCTCTGGATAGCAAAAGATGGCGGCATTCTTTTTGATTCGGAAAAGAACGCAGCAGATTATAATGATATTACAGACAGCAAGGAGATTGAAGAAGCCTTTGAAAAAGGGCAGAGCAGCTCTTCAAGAAAGCTTGTAAATATCTCTCAGACCGCACTTATTTACGCTATGCGGCTTGATGACGGTACTGTCATAAGAGTTTCTGATATTCATTTATCGTTTCTTGCTCAGCTTGCAGGAATTATCAAGCCGCTTCTGATGTTTCTTGTTATAGCCGCTGCATTGTCAATTATGATAGCGGATAAGGTTTCAAGAAAAATCGTTCAGCCGATAAATAATATAGATCTCGATCATCCAAAGATCAAAGCAAATTATCCTGAGCTTGCACCGCTTCTGAATAAACTTCGTATTCAGAACGGAAGAGTTAACCGTCAGATGGAAGAACTCCGCCAGAGCCGGGAACAGTTCAGTCTTATAACTGAAAGTATGTCGGAAGGTATTATTATTGCCGATCAGAAGCTCAGTATTCTTGCAAGCAATTCCGGAGCGTTGGCGCTTCTTGAGGCTGAACCGGTTAAAGAGGGGCAGAGTATTTATTCATTGAATAATTCTGAGATATTCAGACGATGTATTCAGGATGCCGCAGGCGGAAGAAATTCTGAATGCATTCTTAAAACGGGAAACGGTGACAGAGAGATCATAGCAAGTCCGGCTAAAAGCGGAAATGTTGTAAATGGAATAGTCGTTCTTATTATGGATGTTACTCAGAAGCAGGAGCTTGAAAATATGCGTAAAGAGTTTACTTCAAACGTTTCTCATGAGCTGAAAACTCCTCTTACAACAATTTACGGTATATCGGATATGCTCGCAGGGGGATTGGTAAAGGCGGAGGATACCGCTCAGTTTGGTGAAAAAATCAAAAATGAAGCAGACCGCCTTATAACTCTGATAAATGATATTATGTCGCTTTCAAAGCTTGATGAAGCCTCCGGATTTGAACGGATGGAAGAGGTTGATATTTATGAGCTTGCAGGCGAAGTTTTGAGCCGTCTTGAAAGAGCCGCTCTTGAGAAAAATATCAAGACTGAGCTTGTTGGCGAGCATATTATCTATTTCGGAAACAGAACCGTTCTTGAAGAAATTATTTATAATCTCTGCGATAATGCCGTTAAATATAATTTCGACGGCGGAAGGATAGAGGTTAAAGTTTCACATATGCCTAAAACAGTTTTTATTACTGTTTCCGATACGGGAATGGGAATTCCGAGTCAGCATACAGACCGAATCTTTGAGCGTTTTTACCGTGTTGATAAAAGCCGTTCACGCAAGATCAACGGAACAGGTCTTGGACTTTCTATCGTTAAGCACGGAGTTATCTACCACGGCGGAACCGTTCGTGTAGAAAGTGTTGCCGGAAAAGGATCTGTTTTTACCGTTGAACTTCCTGTCAGGGGGACGCTGTCTCCATGATCTCTCTGTCAAGCAGAAGTCCAACGAATAACGTCTCTTGACAGGGAGACAGGGAGAGATAGAATTCTACTTTTTTATTTTTTCATATTTAAGCTTCGTTGCAAGACCACCTCTTATGTGACGTTCCTGCTTGTTGATTTCAAGTATATCCTTAACCTTGGCGTAAAGCTCCGGATCTTCTTTGCGAAGCCGTTCACTTACGTCTTTATGTACTGTACTTTTAGAAATTCCGAAAATTTTCGCTGCGGCACGAACAGTTGCCTTGTGTTCAACGATGTACTGTCCGAGAATAACCGCCCTTTGGTTTGGCTGAGCCTTCAAAATAGTTCCCTCCTTTTTTCAGCGGTTCTTTCAATTATATGCTGAAAAAGGGGAATAAGAACGAATTTACTTAAAAATAAACCTTGCATATATTCCAGAAATAGTATATAATAGTGTATAGTGATTTTATCTTTAAAGGAGATCTGCTAAATGATTTATAACAATATCCTTGAAGCAATGGGACATACTCCGATGATAAGGCTTAATAAGATGGTAAAAAAGGGAAGTGCGGAGGTTCTTGTAAAATTTGAAGGACTAAACGTTGGCGGTTCAATAAAAACAAGAACAGCTTACAACATGATAAGTCATGCCGAAAAAGAAGGACTTATCGGCGAGAATACTATAATTGTTGAACCTACAAGCGGAAATCAGGGAATAGGTCTTGCGCTTGTGGGAGCTGTAAAAGGCTATAAAACAATAATTATTATGCCCGATTCCGTGAGTGAAGAAAGAAGAAAGCTTGTTACTCATTACGGAGCTGAAGTTAAGCTCGTTCACGATGACGGCGATATCGGAAAGTGTATTGAAGAATGTCTTTCAACTGCTCTGAAAATGGCGGAAGAGGACGAGAATGTGTTTGTTCCGCAGCAGTTTGCAAACCCCAATAATACGGGCGCTCATAAATACCATACTGCGCTTGAGATCCTTGAACAAACTGCCGGAAAAATAGACGGTTTCTGTTCAGGAATAGGAACAGGCGGAACGATAACAGGAATCGGCGAAGCTCTTCGTGCGCAGTATCCTGATATAGAGATATGGGCAGTTGAACCGGAAAATGCTGCTATTCTTGCCGGAGGTACTATCGGAACTCATCTTCAGATGGGAATAGGGGACGGAATTATTCCGGATATACTTAACACGGAAATTTATAATAATATCTATATAGTGTCGGATGAAGAAGCTATTCAGACTGCGAAGGATCTTGCTTCAAAAGAAGGAATAATGTGCGGAATTTCAAGCGGAACTAATGTTGCAGCGGCTTTGAAACTGGCAGAAAAGCTCGGAGAGGGAAAAACTGTTGTAACTATTCTTCCTGATACGGCAGAGAGATATTTTTCAACTCCGCTGTTTTAGCAATGTTGTCAACTTAAGTGGGGACGCTGTCCCCATACCCCTGCCAAAGGGTTATACAACCCTTTGGAAACCCAGTATTAATTATTTCAAATACCTATGGTATTTGAAATAATTATGGCTAAAGCCATAGATTGGATACTCTTTTGCAACAGTCCAAGAAACAAAATCGCTTAAGTTGACCTCATTGTCTGTTTTAGGTCAAGGCATAATATTGAAAAAAGGACGAACCAAAAGTTCGTCTTTTTTTATTCCTGTAACATTTTCCATAATTCCAATGCTACAGCTTCATTAATTCCGGCAGCTTTCGCAAGTTCTTCCGGAGAAGCTTTTTTCAGATTTTCCTTAGTCTTAAACGTCGTCATAAGCTTTGCAGCTTTCTTTTCTCCGATACCCTTTATCTTTAAAAGCTCCGAGCTGTATGCCCGTTTCTTGTGCTTTGAGTGCATATAGCTTACCGAATAGCGGTGTACTTCATCCTGAATCCTCGTAACAAGATTAAATGCCGATTTAAGGCTGTTTATCTGAATCTCATGTCCCTGAGCCGCAATTGCACGGGTGCGGTGTTTGTTGTCCTTGACCATGCCGAAAAGGGGAATGGTCAACCCGAGTTCGCTCATAACTTCCTGAACTGCATGAACGTGTCCTTTACCGCCGTCGAGAAGTATCAGATCGGGAGTTCGTGTGAAATATTCATCGCCCTCACCGGTTTTTATATGCATAAGCCGGCGACGGAGAACTTCCTGCATACTGCCGTAATCGTTCTGATAAGCAATATCTTTGATAGTGAAACGTTTGTAAGCTTTTTTCAGCGGCTGACCGTCCTCGAAAACTACCATTCCTGCGACCATTGATTCGGACGACAGATTTGAGATATCATACGCTTCAATATATTTCGGAGGCTTTGCAAGTCCGAGACTTTTTCCAAGCTGTTCAAGAGCGATGACTTCTTTTGCAGTACGATTATTTTTCAGTGCAGCGTACTCAGCGCTGTTATTTTTCGCAAGCCTTAAAAGCTCAAGTTGCTTGCCCTTCTGTGGAATATGAAGGTTGATTTTGTGGGAAGAATTATGCTCCATAAGCTCGGTTATAAGTTCCGAATCATCGGGAATATGGTCGAGTATTATGTTTTTGGGGATATCATTTCTGTCGTAGTAAAACTGCATCATAAAAATGCTGAGAACATCCTCGCCGCCGTCCGGCTTTTCAAACTCGAAAACGGCTTTGTCATAGAGTCTGCTTTCACGGTACATGAGAACAGAAATAAATATTTCGCTGTATATCTCGGCAATTCCGATAACGTCAGCGAAGTCGATACCGCTGTTGATGATTTTCTGTTTTTCCGAAGCCTTTTTTACTGCGACTATTCGGTCACGGAGCATGGCAGCTTTTTCAAAATCGAGGTTTTCTGCCGCTGAGTTCATTTCCTCTTCCATTCGCTCAACGGACTGAGCGCTTCCGCTTTTTATAAAGCTGACCGCCTCTGAAACGGCATTCCGATAAGCTTCAGCGCTTATTTTTCCACGGCAGAGTCCCATGCAGGTTTTGATATGATAGTTAAGGCACGGACGATTTTTCCCAAAATCCTGCGGAAAATTTTTTCGGCAGGTCGGAAGCATGAAAACACGGTTAGCTTCGTTTACTGTTTCTCTGGTTATAAAACCGCTTGTATACGGTCCGAGATATTTTCCGGGTTCAGCAGTATTTTTCTCGTTAGTTATACGAGGATATTCCTCGTCCGATATCCTGATATAGTGGTAGCCCTTATCGTCTTTGAGAAGAATATTATACTTAGGCTTATGCTGTTTGATAAGACTGCATTCGAGCAGTAGAGCTTCATACTCGCTGTCTGTCACGATAAAATCATAATCGTGAACATTTGAAACCATTGCTGCTACTTTTGGCGAATGATCGGGATTTTCACGGAAATAGCTTGTTACACGGTTGCGGAGATTTTTAGCTTTTCCGATATAAATTATTGCGCTTTCACGGTTCTTCATTATATAAACTCCCGGCGAAAGAGTGAGCTTTGCAGTTTTTTCACGAAGATAGGGAAGTCTTGGATTCATGGTTCACCTCATTATTGGCGGTTGAAATAGTCTATCCCACCGCTTGGCAGGAAATATGTTCTGATATATCCGTCCGTTGAAAGAATGACGAATTCGTTGGTGCTTTCGAGATAGTAAACACCGTCGCCGTCCTCGGCTTCTGTTTTATATAATGCGTCAGGATTGTTTATAACATCGCTTGCACCTTTTTCGTATTCTTGTGCTGTTTCATATCCGAAATAATCAGAAAATTCTCCTCCGTGCTTTTCAAAGTGCTGGTTGAGAAGTTTCTCATTGCGAAAGTGGTATTCAACATATGAACTCTCATAAGATGTTGTTGCTTCGGTTCGTGTTTCTGTAGATTCAGTCGATTTGCTTATATAGGCTGATGTGGTTTTCTGCTCTGTTGTGGCAGTTTCGTAAGAAGATACGGCTTCTGTTATTTCGCTTATATAGCTTGACGAAGTTTCAGTCCGGGATGAATTCTCATCATCATTTTCCGGAAAAAGATTGATGCCTGCAATTGCAAGAAGAGCTGCAATGAAAGCTATAACAGCCGTTAAGACTATATTTTTATTTTTCATAATGTTCTCCTAATGAAAACAGCGCCGTTTCAGACGCTGTTTACTGATATTATTCTAAATTTGCTGTGCTGATAAATTTTTCAAGAAAGCTCTGAACGGAATTTTTTCCCGTAAGTCTGCTTGAAGAAAGAAGCATACCTGTGTATTCGCCATCGTTGAAAATATAGCAGTTTTCATTTTCTCCGGCAACAAGCTGATAGGTAAAATCAGTACCGTCGCTGCAATGATAAACAGCAGTAAGGAGCGGTTCATCAAGCGTCGGCTCTGCTTTCATATCAATTCCGGAGAGGATCACTGTTGTGAAAGAAGAATAGAAATTCTGGAAAGCGGTGGAAACGTTCATGATGTTCATATTGAATTCAGCGCCGTTGAAAGTTCCCTTACTTTCATTCATATCAATAGTGATATTGTATTCTTTTCCGCCGAAAGTCAGATCAAGACCGGTTACTTCGTACATTGACGGATTATAAATAGTATCTGCCAAAAAGTCAAACGGAGTTTTATCAACGAAATTTAGATCGGCTGTATAATAAGCTTCAACCTGATTATCGTCTCCGATGAGAACGTTTGAATAAGTTCCGCCGTTATAGGAGTTTCCTATAGTTATCACACGTTCTGTTCCGTCAAGTCCTTTTATTGTAACTTCCGCATAGGGATCATCGAAACCGTATTTTGAAAGATCTTCAAGGTTTTCATCAAGCATCTGCTCAGCCTGAAGTCTTGTCATGCTGTTAACCATAGAAGTTACGGCTGTGTTGTCAAATGTAAGACCTGCATATTCTTCCGGAAGGCTCCAGCTGTATGATTCCGGGTCATATTTAAGCTCACAAGTGATCTCGTTGTTTTTCTTTATAATGATCTCTGAAATTCCGAAATCGTCATACGGGACAAGCTCTTTTGCTTTAAGCATAAGACGATCTGTGCTGAATTCGCTGCCGTAAAGCGAGCTTACTGCGTATATCTGATCCTTTTCACCAACAGAAACATAATAATAATCTTTTGTAGGCGAAACGTTTCCAATATGAATGGTATAGCTCTGATCACTGCTGCTGAGGATAATAGTACTTGCATTTTCGTCATCAAGACCATAATCTGCCTTGTTGCCGCTATAGCTTGTTTCGGCATTAAGCTGACTTACATATGTTCGGAGAAGATTTATATAATCCTGATCAAGAGGAAAATCATCACCATTTGTAAGCTGCCACGTAGAATCTGCCAGTTCAGCAGTATACTTGCCTTCGGAAGAAATAAACTCAATTTTATTTATGCTTTCGGCATCGAAATTGAACAGGCTAAGATCAGCTATCTGTTCTTGATACTGTTTCGTTTCGTCATCCTTTTTATCTTTAACTGCGAGGTATGCTCCGACTGATCCTCCAGCCGCAGCCAGAAGAACAACTAATGCGATAACATTTTTTTTCATTATGCGTGTCTCCTTTTAAGCCATACCGCAACGCCTATAACTGCGACAACAAGCGGGATTATAACAGTTAACGCAATAGCGGTTGTTGCCTCGTTTGCATCTTTGAAATTCATGGAGTCAACGGCGGTTACCTTGTTTCCGATACCGATCTCATCTTCGATGGTGTAGAGCCATGTATTTGAGAAGAGTGTCAGCATTCCTGTTCCGTTGACTGAAGGGGAAACTTCATCGGCGTCTATCATGGAAGTTGAGCCGATTGCAATTACTTTTCCGCCTGTGAGCTTATTATAGGCGTAATAACCGAATGCAAGCTCAATACCGCTAAGATCGTTATCTGCTTCAAGAATAGTCGTATCATCTCCTCCCATTGAACGGCTTACGGTTGAATAAGTTCCGTCCGTTGATGAAGGAGTATTTTCAATGATAGGTGATATCTCAACATTTCCGGCGTTTGCAAACGAACTTTCCGGAATTTCGGCAAGACTTCTTGCATTGGCGATACCAGCCGTGTAGCCGCCTTCCTGAACGAGAGTAAGGATATCTGTTGTCAGATCCTCTGTGAAGTCATCCGTAGCAGGAACGTAGCTGACACGCATGAAGTTGTCGCTCTGTTCAGACTTTTGGTTATAGAGCTTGTTAACAGCATTTGTTTCAGTAACATAGTTATAATCTACAAGAATGCCGAATTTATCAAGAATTTTTTCTATATTCAAAAAGCGACCTTCAGTTTCACAGGGAGCAAGCAGGAAAGAAGCTGAACCGCCGTTTTCAAGATAAGCATCAAGAAGTTCAGCTTCATGATCTGTAATATCGCTCTGAGGACCGGCAATATATACTATCTTTGCGTTTTCCGGCATAGAGGAAGCTTCATCAAGGTTCAGTTCTTTAACATCATAGTTTTGGCTTCTGAGCTGATCGGCATATATTTTGTAGCTGTCTTCAATGGATTTTTCGCCGTGTCCTGTGAGGAAGTAAACAGTCGGAAGAGAACCGCTGGTGCAGATTTTAATTGCTCCGGCGATAAGGTCTTCACCGGCATATTCTCTCAAATCATTCTGGAATATAAGCGTATGGCTGACTTTTTTTACGACATCGCCTGATTTAACAAAAACATCTCCGACGTTTACCCCAAGGATTCCTGTTGGATCAAGAGAAGCCGAGGTAACAGGGTCGCTGTTGGGATCAAAGCAGATAAGCTTGATATTATCACGTTCATCAAGCTGTGTGAGGGTGTGATAGAGCGGGAGATATTCAAGCACCTGATTTGATTGCAGGTTACGGAGTTCGGATGTGAAATAAACTTCTATTTCCTTATCGGAAGTATTATCAAGAAGCTCGGCTGTTACCGGATTAAGCGTATATTTTCCTGCCGGCGTCATATCATAGACCTTGTCGTAATAAGCTACGATAAGATTTATTGGTACGAAAATGAGAAGAACTATTAATGCAATGACAATTGCAATAGGTCCGGATAAATTGAATTTACGTTTCTGCATAAGAGATTACCCCCTGTTCCAGCGTCTTTTTTCAATGGAAATGTATGTCCATGAAAGAAGAACCAAAATTGCTGAGATGAAAAATACGAGATCGGAAAGGCGGATGAAGCCCTGTGAGAAGTAGTGGAATCTTGACTGTGCCGCAAATGCCAGAAGCACCGACTGAAGCTTCGGAAACTGAGAGATAAACGCAGTGTAAGCGAAATCATCGAGGAAAAGGAATACAAACATTACTATTTCACCGATTATAGCAGCTATGATAGAGCTTTCAGTGAACGAAGAAATGAGCATTCCAAGCGCAATAAACATTGTTCCCCAGAAGAAAAATCCGATATAGGCGCAGATGAGCTGGCTTATAACGACAGTTCCGTAGTTGGCAGTGATGATAGGGAAGATAAGAGAGCCTGCCATCATGAAGAGGAAAACAGTTACGTTTGCAAGAAATTTTCCGATAACGATTTTAATAACGCTTATCGGGGAGGTCATAAGCAGCACTTCCGTACCGAATTTTCTTTCATCGGCAAATGTTCGCATAGTTATAATAGGAATAAGGAACATGAAAAAGAAAATTATGTCATAAAAAATTCCCGTGAACGAGAACTCAACGAGACTTCCGGATTCCAGTCCGCCGATCTGGTTTGCGAAAATATAAGTAAACAGAAGCATGAATAATGCAGCCAGAGCATAAGCAAAGGGCGTAAAGAAGAACGACTGCAAGTCCTTTTTGTAAACAGAAAACATTTAATTATCCTCCTTTTCGCCGTCAGCTTCGTCATTTTCTGATGAAGCGGAGCTTTTTTCTTCTGGAACGATCTCATCAAGAAGATCGGTGAGCTTTGTTTTTTGAACAGGACGGTTGATAAGTTCGATAAATACGTCTTCAAGATTAGGCTTGTCCGTATAGATCTCCATGATACGGACATGATTTTTAATCAGTTCGTTCATAATGGAATCCTGAATTGCTTCAGCGTCGCCTTCAAGCTGAACGCTGAACGAGAATATATCGTTTCCTTCATCATTAATAGAAAGAAGCTCTTTAACGCCGTCAGCGGTTTCAATAATAGAGGCAGCCTTGCTCTTTGAACCTTTTACCTTAATGTTGAGGACAAGGGTAGAGCTGTACGATTTTTCAAGGTTTTCAATAGTGTCGATCGCCCTTATATCGCCCTTATTGATGATAATTACTCTGTCGCAGACCTCGCTTACTTCGCTGAGGATATGTGAGCTGAAAATAACCGTGTGGTCTTTTTTCAGATTTTTGATAATCTTTCTTACCTCGATTACCTGATTCGGGTCAAGACCGACAGTCGGTTCATCAAGAATGATGAATTTAGGATTTCCGAGCAGCGCTTGAGCAAATCCTACACGCTGTTTATAGCCCTTTGAAAGGTTGCGTATGAGTTTGCCCTTAACGTCTGTAATGCCGAGAAGAGTCATAACACGCTTGATCTCATCCTTTTTTTCACCGGCAGGAATTTTTTTGAGCCCGGCACAGAACGAGAGATATTCGCTTACCTTCATATCGGGATAAACCGGAGGTATTTCCGGCAGGTAGCCGATATTTTTCTTTGCCTTTACAGGTTCTTTAGTGATATCCGTTCCGAAGATGGAAACACTGCCGCCGGACATAGGCAGAAATCCGGCAATCATGTTC
>CAJKFZ010000024.1 GCA_905199285.1 uncultured Ruminococcus sp. | reverse complement strand
CAATAAGATGAAAATTTATGTCATCGTATGTGTTTGTGATGCAAAGTTCATGAGCTGAACGTCCATGAACATGCCCGTAATAGCAGTCCTTGATTTTATAGCGATAAAGAACTTCAAGAATATCGTAATTAAAATTGGATGCGAAAATCGGTGGATAATGCATAAAAACTATAGGTTCGAGATTTTCTTTAAGAGCCGACTGAATTGACGCTTCAAGCCGCTGAACCTCTCTTCTGAGCACCTTTTCATCCTGAGTTTCTCCGGGCATATTCACCCACCCACGAGTTCCGCATATTCCGTAATTTTCATAGGCATAGTGATTATTATGCAGAATTTTTATCGTATCACAGCCCTCTGCCGAAAGAAAATCATCCATTTTCTTTTTGGTAGTCCACCAGTAATCGTGGTTTCCTTTTATGATGATTTTTTTTCCGGCAAGACTGTTTATAAAGTGAAAATCCGGAGCAGCCTGCTGTAAGGACATTCCCCAAGAAATATCTCCCGCAAGCACGACTGTATCCTCATCCGTGATTTTTTCATGCCAGTTCTGTTCAATACGTTCCTGATAATCCTGCCAGCCTGCAAAAATGCTCATGGTTTTATCAGGCGCACTGAAACATAGGTGCAGATCGCCGATAACGTAAAGGCTCATGGATCAGATTCCCAATGTTTTCAGAACATAGTTCTTCTGGTCTGCCTTATCAATAACATCGTTAAAGCGTTCCGGCTTATTTTTAAGATCAGCAAGTGCCGACGGAACAGGTATCTTTGAAAGCTCAGCAATTCGGTCAACCTTGTCGTATTCGTCGATATCGGAAGTTTTTCCTTCAAGAGCCTCAAGAACAGCGGCGCTAAACTTGTAAGGACTTGCGGTTGAAGCGATAACGGTTTTTGTTGCATCGCCTGTTGCAGCCTTGTAATCATTGTAAACCTTTAAAGCAACTGCCGTATGAGTATCACAGGTGTAGGAATACTTCTCATAAACTGCATGAATAGCTTCCTTGGTCTGCGCATCATCGCAGAATCCGGCACAAAATTCTTCCTGAAGCTTAGCCTTAACATCGTCGCTTACTTCATATTTACCCTCGGAAGAAAGTTTACCAAACCACTCTCTTATAACAGTGTCATTCTTGTCTGTCATCAGATAGAGCAGTCTTTCAAGATTGCTTGAAATAAGGATATCCATCGAAGGAGAAACTGTTGCATAGAACTGACGGTTTCTGTCGTAAACTCCGGTGTTTATAAAGTCTGTAAGCACATTGTTGACATTTGAAGCACAAATGAGCTTATTTACCGGAACTCCCATATGCTTTGCGTAGTAAGCCGCAAGAATATTTCCGAAGTTTCCGGTTGGAACAACAATGTTTATCTTCTCTCCGAGAGCAATCTCGCCGTCTTTAACAAGTTCTGCATATGAAGAAATATAGTAAACGATCTGCGGAACAAGACGTCCCCAGTTTATCGAGTTTGCGCTTGAAAACATAAGTCCGTTTGCGTCAAGCTGAGCTTTTACCTCTTCGTTGGTGAAAATAGCCTTAACTCCGTTCTGACAGTCATCGAAATTACCCTTGATAGCGCATACTCCGACGTTTTCACCCTCCTGAGTTTTCATCTGACGCTTCTGCATCGGACTAACGCCGTCTTCCGGATAAAATACGAGAATTGAAGTTCCCTCAACATCCTTGAATCCCTCAAGAGCAGCCTTTCCTGTATCTCCTGATGTTGCAACAAGAATTACGATCTTCTTATCAAGATTGATCTTCTTTGCAGAAGTCGTGAGGAAATAAGGCAGAATCTGGAGAGCCATATCCTTGAACGCACAGGTCGGACCATGCCAGAGTTCGAGCATATAAGTTCCGTCGAAAAGATGTGCAAGCTCTGCAATGCTTTCGGTTTCAAAGTTTTTAGTCGAATACGCATTATCTGTACAGTAATGAATCTCAGCATCGGTAAAATCAGTGAGATATTTTGAAAAGACAAATGCGGCTCTGTCAGCATATTTCATCTCACCGACAGCTTTTATTTCATCAAGCGACAGCTCAGGAATACTTTCCGGAACGAAAAGTCCTCCGTCAACAGAAATTCCCTGAGTAATAGCTTCAGCGCTGCTAACCTTAACATTGCTGTTTCTTGTGCTGTTATAAAACATAATATCACCTTTCAGAAAATAAATTTATAGCCTGTTGTATCAAAGGCATTTATAATGTAATCAATGCTGAGCACTGTATCTTCGCTCATGATGACTTGTGCGACATCAAATCTGGGTTGAAGAATATTCGGGTGCTTACAACAATAATCAGCGGCAGTTTTAATAATAAGACCTCTTTTTCGCCTGTCCACAGCCTCAAAACCGGAAACCATGCTGTCAGGCTTTCGTGTTTTCACTTCTACAAAAGCAATATAATCACCGTTTTCGGCAATTATATCAATTTCACCGCCTTTAATTCGATAATTCCTTGCAGAGATCGTATATCCACGTTCAGCAAGATATTCACAAACCTTGCTTTCTCCAAGCTTTCCTTTTTCACTTTTGGTTATCATAGAATTTCCTCAAAAAAGTTTTTCTGTGAACATCTGAAACACCGTATTTTTCGAGCATTTCATAATGAAGCTTCGTACCGTATCCCTTATGCTTTTCAAATGCATACTGAGGATACTTCTCTGCAATCTGCTTCATATAGCGGTCACGGGAAACTTTTGCAAGAACCGAGGCTGCCGAAATTGACGCTGAAGTTGCATCTCCCTTTATAACATACCTTGCTTCGCAACCTAAATCGGGAAGCTTATTTCCATCCACAAGAGCAATATCCGGAGCGATACCCAATCCTTCAACGGCTCTTTTCATAGCAAGCATGGTAGCCTGGAGAATATTCATCGAGTCGATCTCCTCGACCGAAGCAGTTGCAACGCAGTAAGCGTCAGCCTTTTCGACTATAACGTCATACAGCAGTTCACGGCGTTTTTCCGAGATCTTCTTGCTGTCATTCAGATATTCGATCTCAACTCCCTCACTGAAAACAACAGCGGCAGCATAAACATCTCCGGCAAGAGGACCTCTTCCGGCTTCGTCTACTCCGCAAATTATCGGATGATCCTTACGGATTTCGGAATCAAAATCAAAAAGTTCTTTATGAAGAATTATTTTAGGCATAGTTAATCTCTTTTCTGAGGAAGTTCGAGAGTAATTCGTCCGAGCTTTCCGCTGCGGAACTCGTCAAGAAGCGTTATCGCAGCTCTTTCAGTATTGATTTCTCCTCCGGAAATCATCATCCCTCGCTTTTTTCCGACTTTTTCAAGAAGTTCAAGTCCGGAATTTTCATCATCAAATTCAATTTTATAACGTTCTTTCAGCGACTGCGGATAATTCTCAGCCATGAACGACAATAATTTCATTGCAAGAGTTTCTATATCAAGTACATCATCGCTGATTGCTCCGGTAAAAGCAAGTCTTACAGCCGCTTCCTGATCTTCAAATTTAGGCCAGAGAACTCCGGGCATATCAAGAAGCTCAGTACTGCTGTCAAGCTTCACCCATTGCTTTGTCCTTGTAACACCCGGTCTGTCTTCTACCTTGGCACGTTTTGTTCCGGCAAGTTTATTTATCAGCGATGATTTTCCGACGTTCGGTATTCCGACTATCATCAATCTTACAGCCGCTCCGGTCATGCCGTTTTTCTCACGCTTTTCCATAAGCTCTTTCAGAACCTTGGTCTTTACAGTTGTGAGGACATTTTTAAGTCCTTTTCCGGACTTGCAGTCTACGGCAATTGCCTCACATCCGTTGTTTCTGAAATAATTTATCCACATCTGTGTTGCTCTGTCATCAGCAAGATCGCTTTTATTCAGAAGAACCAGACGAGGTTTACCCTTAGTCATTGAATCCATTTCCGGATTACGGCTGCTGAGAGGAGCTCTTGAATCAACGATCTCCACAATAGCGTCTACAAGCTTTAGATTTGCATCGATAAGTCGTCTTGTTTTCGCCATATGACCGGGAAACCACTGGATTTGTTTCATATCAGTATTTTCCACAAATACCTCCTGTCCGCTACTCCAAAAAGCCTATGCAGCTGAATGGAGTCAGACGAAAAATTACTTTTCCTATTATATTGTCCACAGCCACAAATCCAATTTCGTAAGAGCGGCTGTCGATGGAATTTCTCCTGTTATCTCCCATAACAAAAACATAGCCTTCCGGTACTGTTATGGGGTATTTTCCGGTAAATGCGCCGGAATCGCTGTGCGTAAGGCCGCTTATATAATCTTCACTGAAAATTTCTCCGTCAATATAAACTATACCTTTTTCAAAGTCGAAATCGACAGTTTGTCCTTCAGTCGCAATAATTCTTTTAACAAGATTGCGCCTTAATCCCGGATTTATCAAAAGATTATTTTCATCATCAAAAGTGACTGAATCAGCCGCATAAAACACAACTATATCGCCTTGTTCCGGCTTCATATGGAAATTTGTTATAACTACCTTGTCGCCTGATTCGAGCGTTTTCGACATTGACTCTCCTGTCACTGATGTGATCCTGAAAACATAAGTAAAAATCAGACTGACTATAAGCATCGTTATAAAAAGTGTCTCAATAAAGTCGAAAACAGCCTCAACCAGCTTAGGCAAGCCTTTTTCATCTTTCATCGGAAGATTCATTTACCGTATTTCCAAGGAATCTGAACTCGCTGAAAGGAGCATATCTGATTATTGCCTTACCATATATCTGATCCTTTTTGATAAGACCAACCCTGCTGTCACGGCTGTCTGACGAATGCTCACGATTATCTCCCATAACGAAATAATATCCCTCTGGAATTGTTATAGGATAACTTCCGCTAAACGCATCAAGAGTATTCGTCTTTGCACCGGAAGCAATATATGGTTCATCGAGAATTTTTCCGTCAACAGAAAGTTTTCCATCCTTTATATCGACCGTCTGTCCTTCGCCTGCAATAATTCTCTTGATGATACATTCTTTAAGCTGACTTCCGTCAATGTTCATCTGTACGGCATTTCCGTCGCTGTCAAGTCCGTAAGCATAATCGTTATTTATAATAACGATGTCGCCATAATCGAGGCTTGTGTAAACAGTTGACATGAATATTCTGTCTTCATTGACAAGAGTCGGATTCATCGAATCGCCGACAACATTGACCGGATGCAGAAAGAATGTGAAAACAAGCATAATTACAAACATAGTAACAACTGTAGATTCAATGATCTCCAGGATATCGTCAATGATCTTGTGATTATTCTTATTTTCTTCCGGAAGGTTTTCGGATTTATCTTCCTGTTCTTCATCCACTTTCCCGATCTCAAGCTCTGTATTTTCGTCCATCGTAAGCCTCCTGTTAAAATTCAGAATTTGTATTCAAAAGAAAAGCAGTTGCAGCGTATCATAAATGAATGCAAATTCTAATAGTATATTAATTTGTCTTAATAGCAAAAAAGGGACTTTAAGTCCCTTTGAGGTCACCTCAAGGAAAGAAGACGAGCCAGCCGGAAGAAACCGGCTGAACCCGATCTGCCGCCTTTTAGCGGATCTGTTCCTTAACCTTAGCAGCCTTACCAACTCTGTCTCTGAGGTAATAAAGCTTAGCTCTGCGAACCTTACCGTATCTTACAACCTCTACCTTATCAACAACAGGAGAGTGAAGTGGGAATACTCTTTCAATACCGCAGCCGTGAGCAACACGTCTAACAGTAAATGTTTCGCTGATTCCGCCGTGCTTCTTAGCAATTACAGTTCCCTCGAAGATCTGGATACGGCTCTTATCGCCTTCCTTGATCTGAACGTGAACCTTAACGGTATCACCTACGTTGAACTGTGGAACATTTTCCTTCATGCTTGATTCGCTGATTAATTTGAGTGCATCCATTTTAATTTTCCTCCTAAAATTTCCGAACATTCATACCCGTCCCATAAAAACCGTTCAGCATTCGGAAAATATAGGAAAAAAACAAAATCACGCTTAGAACAGCGTAAAGCCGGATAACCGGACAATACAGGCAGCGGACTATTCGATTTAATGTCTTTCGGCATTAATTCTCATTCGCCATGACAAAATCATAACGAACGGATTTCAAATGCTTTTATATCATATCATACTTTGAGAAAAAATGCAAGTGTTTTTATGAAAAAATTTCATTATTTTCGCAAAAAATTCCTGTACGGCATATTTTTTCCGCCGTAAACGGTACACAGCCATGCTTTTCAAGAGCGTCAAAGAAGAGATTCGGGTTGTAATTTGTCTGAGTTCCGGCAGGAAGCCGCATTGTCATATCAACCGATTTTTTCATTGCTTCGCACTTGCATACTTCCGTTTCAGGCTTGATATCGACAGTTTTTATGCCCTTCTTAGTTTTCTTGTCAACAAGTATCTGATCTGATTCAAGAAGTTCATTTATATCTTTCAGAAGCTCAGACGTATTTTCTGAAAAAAGTGAAAAGCTGTATTCCGCTTTGGCAATGCGGGTTATTTTCATTTTCTGTTCGGCAACCGATACTACACGCATTCCCTCCGGCATAACTTCATTAAGCTTATCACGTATCACATCAAACGGGATATCCTCATTCAGATTAAAATCAAGTATCTCACATCCGCTCTCATATCCGAGCGAAAGTGCGAGAGCAAACGAATAATAAGGATGTGGATTGAATCCCTCGGTATACCATATGGGAAGACCTGATCTGCGGAAGGTTCTCAGCATACATCTATTCAGATCAAGATGTGAAATATATTTGGCACGGCCTTTTTTCTCGAAAATGGCTCTTACTCTAATCAAAACATCTTCCCCCAATCTCTTTACTTACTCCGCAGGCAGAACATTTCAGCCGGCAATTCGGTGTTGTTACAGCGTTATGAGCCGTTTTGTTCTCTCTAATGAAGAAATCCTTTGAAACATAGTAATCAAGATGATCCCACGGCAGAATTTCATCATATTCAAAGCGTCTGTTCGCATAAAACGACATATCGATTCCGCATTCGCTGAAAGCCTCGGTCCATTTATCAAAGCGGTAATGCTCGTCCCAGCTATCGAACTTACAGCCTTTCTTCCAAGCCTCGTAAACGACCTTACAGAGCCTTCTGTCGCCTTTGGCAAGAATAACTTCGAGCATACTCACATTCGGATCGTGATAGCTGACCTTGATTTTCTTTGATTTTACGGAATCCAGAAGAAGCTTCTGCTTATGCTCTATCATTTCACGGGTATCCTGCGGTTCAAACTGAAACGGCGTAAACGGTTTCGGAACGAAAGTCGCAACGCTTATCGAAATCTGAACGCCCTTTCCTTTCGGACGGTTTTCAATACTGTAGAACAAATCGATTATCCTCTGCGCAAGGTCGGCTATTCCGACAATATCCTCGTCCGTTTCAGTCGGCAGTCCCATCATGAAGTAAAGCTTGACGCTGGAATATCCTCCCTCGAAAGCAATACGGCAGGTGTTCATTATCTCCTCTTCGCTGACATTTTTATTTATAACGTCACGAAGCCGCTGTGTGCCGCCCTCGGCAGCAAATGTAAGACCGCTTTTTCTGACCTTTTTGATTTTTTCAAGAAGCGATTCCGAGAAGTTATCTACTCGCAGAGACGGCAAAGAAAGATTTATCCTTTCCGCTGCCGTATAGTCAATAAGCTGAGAAAGAAGTTCATCAATTTCAGAGTGGTCGCTCGTACTCAGAGAAGCAAGCGAGACCTCGTCATATCCAGTATTTTCACAAAGACATTTTGTTTCACGGCAGATCGTATCGCTGTGTTTTTCCCTGAAAGGACGGTAAATAAAGCCTGCCTGACAAAATCTGCATCCTCTTATGCATCCTCTCAGAACCTCGACGGAAGCCCTGTCGTGAACTATTTCAGTAAAAGGAACAACGAAATTTTTAGGATAGTAAACTTTATCAAAATCCTTGATGATACGTTTTTTCACAGTTTCAGGAGCATTTTCAAGAGCTTCAACGCTGTCTATCGTACCGTCCTCTTTATAATTGAATCGATAAAGTGACGGTACATAAATTCCCTCGATATGCGCAGCTTTTTTAAGAAATTCTTTTCTTGTTGCTCCCTGTTTTTTCATTTCATTATAAAGATCCATAAGTTCAAGGTTAACTTCTTCGCCCTCTCCAAGAATAAAGAGGTCGAAAAAATCTGCAAGCGGTTCAGGATTGCAGACGCACGGACCTCCGGCAACTACGATCTGTGTAAGCTCCTCCCCTCTTTCATCCGCAAATATCGGTATTCCAGCAAGATCAAGCATATTAAGAACATTAGTGTATGAAAGCTCATACTGCATTGTAAATCCGATGAAATCAAAATCTTTTATGGGATCAAGACTTTCAAGGGCGTAAAGTGGAATTTCATTTTCACGCATTATAGCCTCAAAATCCTCTGCCGGAGCAAAACAGCGTTCACACCAGTAATTACTGCGCTCGTTTATGAGCGAATAGAGAATTTTCATACCAAGATGCGACATTCCTATATCGTATGTATCCGGAAAGCAGAAAGCGAAACGAACGTCGATTCCGGATTTATCTTTTATCACGCTTCCGACTTCTCCGCCAATATAACGTGACGGTTTCTGAACTTCGAGAAGATGTTTTTCAATTTTATCTTTTAACATATTTCCTCCAAAAGAGATTTATTATCATTCCATACTTTTTTCATCAAAGCGCATGGGAAGAAAATCCGACAGCCTGTATTCGCCGTCAGACAGAATGATTTTCAGATCGTTACCGCAAAATTCACTCATTACCTGCAAACACGCTCCGCATGGAACGCACGGTTTTCTGAAATTCCCGTCTGAACTTCCTGCAACAGCGATCGCTCTGAACTCAGTATAACCCTCAGAAACAGCTTTGAATATTGCTGTTCTTTCTGCACAGACAGTGAGAGAATACGAAGCGTTCTCAATATTACATCCTGTAAAAACTTTTCCGTCCGCCGTCTGAAGAGCTGCTCCGACATGAAATCTGGAATATTTGCTGTAAGATTTTTCCGCAGCCTGAACGGCAAGTGAAAAAAGCTCGTTATTAGTCATATCGTCACCCATTTTTCCCGATTTTATGCTTTTTTCCGTCCGGAGTCATAATGTAAGTATTTTTAAGCTGCGCAGCAAGATTTCCTGTTACCGACTGCCTGTATTCGTTGCGGAGAGCAGTCTGTTCGTCTTTTTCCTCATCGGTAAGACCTTCTTTCCTGGATTTTCTGGCAAGCTCGTTGATTCTATCTATTTTTTCCTGAGTCATTTCAATTCACCTTTCTGTTTTTTCTAATTGTACCATAAAATTATATTTTTTTCAAGTATTACTATAGATTTTTATATTTCCTTGTGATATAATTAAGGAAGCACTATATGAAAGGAGAAATTATCTTGAAAACCGCACTTGTTACCGGAGGAAGCCGAGGTATCGGCGAAGCGATCTGCCGCAGACTTGCTGATGAAGGCTACTTCGTTCTGGTCAATTATCTTAATTCAAAAGAGAAAGCTAAGCAGCTTGCCGAAGAAATTCAAGGAACCGCTGTACAATTCGACGTTTCGAACGTAGATTCTATCTCAAACGCTGTTTCAGAATTTGGAAAGATAGACCTTCTTATTAATAATGCAGGAATTTCAGAAATAGATCTTTTTACACATATTCCACAGGAAAAAGCAAACCTTATCATGAATATAAATCTGATAGGAACTATGAACTGCTCAAGAGCCGTTCTTCCGTCCATGATCAGCAGAAAATCAGGCTGTATCATCAATATATCGTCCATGTGGGGACAATGCGGAGCTTCCTGCGAGGTTGATTATTCCGCTTCAAAAGCAGGAATCATCGGATTCACAAAAGCTCTTGCAAAGGAAGTTGCACCGTCGGGAATACGAGTCAACTGTGTTTCTCCTGGATTTATAATGACGGAAATGAACAGCCGCTTTTCTCAGGAAGACCTTGAAGAAATACGCTCGGAAATTCCTCTTGGAATATTCGGCAAACCGGAACACATTGCCGATTCTGTTGCTTTTCTCGCATCTGAACAGTCAGAATATATCACAGGACAAGTTATCGCCGTAAACGGCGGAATGGTTATCTGAAAGGACGATTTTGCTATGATAAACGAAAGATTAAAAAAACAAATCAATTTTATGCTCGAACTTGATAAGATGAAAAATATCTACCGCCAGACCTACGTTCTTCATGAAGACAGAAAAGAAAATGACGCCGAACATAGCTGGCATCTTGCGATTCTTGCATTTCTCCTTGCAGAATATGCCTCTGTACCGATAAATGTTACAAGAGTTATGAAAATGGTTCTTGTACATGATGTTGTAGAAATTGATGCCGGAGATACATACTGTTACGATGAGGCTGGAAATCAAACCAAGGCAGAACGTGAAGAAAAATCTGCTCAGAGAATTTTCGGACTGCTACCTGACGACCAGAAAGAAGAATTCTATTCCTTATGGCGTGAATTCGAGGATAATCAGACAAACGATTCAAAATTTGCTGCTGTTCTCGATAAAATGCAGCCTGTTATCCTGAACTATACCAAAAACGGTATTTCATGGAAAGAGCATGGAGTTTATAAGGAACAGGTTGAGCAACGCTGTCTCTCTTCATCTGAAGCGTCCGATAAACTTGCTGAATTAATACAAAGTATTATAGATGATGCAGCTTCAAAAGGATTTCTTAAAACGAAATAATCGTTAAAATGCACAAATTAAACAGCATTTTGACGTGCAACATTACCTAAATGCCGAAAATAGTGACAAATTAATGATTTTTTTTTAGATAGCTTGAACTTTATTTCAAAATGTGATATATTAGTCATTGTAAAAGAAAAGATATAAATGCTGTACTTTCAAAATTATATTTTAATAGAGGGATGATAATAAATGGCTGAAAAGTCTATCAAAAAAAATAACGCTGTTTCTACAGCTGAAAAAATGGACGATGTTTCAAATAATATCAAAAAATCGGAAAATCCATCAGATGCTCCGCAAAAAGTACGCTTTGCAAAATGGAAAAAGTTCAATGAGAAACGCAGAGAAAATACTGAAAAATATGGTAAGCTAAATACTTTCCTTATGATAATTTTCCCTGTTTTTATTCTGGTGTTATCCGCAAGCATCGAAGGAAAAGGACTTTCAAATTTCTTCAGTCTCTGGGTTCACAGTCCGGGCGCAATGATATTTACTCTTATTATAACTTATATTGTTTTCGCTCTTATGCTGGCTATTTTCAAGCACGGCTGGTTGGCTATGCTGGCACATAGCATTCTTTATATCGCCTTGAGTACAACGGAGCTGTTCAAATTCAACACCAACGGAAATCACCTTATTCTTTCCGATATGAAAATTATCAGAAGCGCTAAAAGCCTTGCTTCATTCGCATACATAAAAATCACTCCATTGCTTGTTTTATCTTATATAATCGCTATTGCTTTTCTTATTATGGCGTTTTATTTCAATCCTAAAAGCAAAATGAAAGCCGTTCCGAGAATCGTTACGACTGTTTTATGTCTTCTTCTTGTACCCGGATTTGTAATGCTGCCCGGCTTTTACAATCCTGTATACTCTTTCTTCCACATAGATACAACAGCCGCTCACAACGATATGCTCCTTAAAGAGAAATTCAACAATAACGGCTTCTTCACTTTCCTTATTCAGACAGCCTCTGAAAGTTATGCGAACCGTATTACCGAGCCGGATGATTATGATGATAATCACGTTGACGATATCCTTGATATAAATGTTGTCGGAGGCGGAAATTTCAATAATGGAAAAAAACCAAATGTCATCGTGATCATGAGTGAGTCGTACGCAGATTTCCGTGTATTCGACCAACTTGATATTGACGACGAGGTTTACAAATATTTCGATAAGGCCTGTGAAGAGGGCAAAAGCGGTACTATTATAACTCCGACATATGCAAGTTGGACCGTCCGTTCAGAATTTGAGCTTATGTTCGGGCTTCCTGTAAAGGGAATCAACGATCCTAATATGCCGCAGAAAGAGCTTGCAAAACGTGAGCTTCCTGCTATGGCTCAGTATTATAATACATGGGGATATGAAACAGCTTATGTTCACCCCTTCCAGTCAACATTCTATGGAAGAAAAAACAAGTATCCAAGATTAGGCTTTAAACAGCTCATTTTCCACGATAGTCTTAAACCCGAGACAGATACTATTGAGAACACTGATTTCACCGTTCCGGTCGAGCGATACGGCACTTATGTTGATGATAAAACTATCTTCAATCAGATCCTACAACTGTTAAACGAAACTGACAAACCTATGTACATCCATACAACAACGATGCAGAATCACCAGCCCTATAATCTCGGCGAAGACCCCAATGATGAGTTCGGCAACTATCTCCAGTGGATTCAGCATTCAAACGAAGGACTTAATGCATTTCTTGAGGCGTTGAAAACTATCGATGAACCCACTTTGGTATTCTTCGTAGGGGATCATTTCCCATCTCTCAGGGGCGAAACAAGCGTTTATAATGAACTTGGTTTTAACGGTGAAAATTGCAGCATTCTTTATGAGCAGAAGTATTTCTTCTGGAGCAATTACAATGCTGATTTCTCAAATGTTCCCGATGAAAAGATCTCGTTCTTCTATACGCCTTATGTCATTCTTGATATAATCGATGCTCCTCATGATTCATTCATTGAAAAAATGATGCAGTTTATGAAAGACATCCCTGTTTACTCTACAGCATATGACAGCGAAATACCTAATAATGAAGAACTCGATGTCCTCACATACGACAGAGTAATCGGCGATCTTTATTCCGAATCTCCGATTACAGATAACGATAAAGGAGAATAATTATGAAAAATCCCGAAATCGGCATAAAAGGAATTGCTGAACTTACTGCTTCTTCCAATAAACTTGCCGTTAATGTAGGAAGCGGAAGTCTGGAGGTATTTGCAACTCCGGTTATGACTATGCTGATGGAAAAAGCCGCCTGCAATTGTCTTGCCGACTATATGGAAAATGACGAAACAACGGTCGGAACAGAACTTAATATCCAGCACGTTTCTGCTACTCCTGAGGGAATGAAAGTTTATTCCGAAGCAGTTCTCACTGCAATAAACGGAAGAGAATTCACCTTTGAAGTCACAGCTTACGATGAAGCCGGACTTATCGGCAAGGGAACTCATAAGCGTTTTCTCGTTTTCGGAGAAAAATTCACAGTGAAAGCTAAATCTAAACTAAATAATATCTGATAAAAAGCTCCCGAATTTGGGAGCTTTTTCAGCTGAAAAAATTAATCAGTATTTTTTCTGTATGTTATCATCAGTTTATCACAAAAAAGTTTATAATAATAAGTATGAAATAAATTGAAAGGACGATTTCTATGTCTGATAATCTTAATGATTTTAACTCTTCTGATTCTCAATATAATGAAAACC
This sequence comes from uncultured Ruminococcus sp., assembly GCA_905199285.1. Taxonomy (GTDB): domain Bacteria; phylum Bacillota; class Clostridia; order Oscillospirales; family Ruminococcaceae; genus Ruminococcus. Next base: position 5,297 of record CAJKFZ010000024.1, on the reverse strand, counting down.
TTTATACAGAACCCTCAGATCAGAATGAAAACAGAAATATTCCGCCTGTTTCCGATTCAACCTCATATGCTTACACAGCAAATGATTCAATAAAAACAAAAAGAACAAAAAAGCATCCTCTTCTCAAAGCAGTCGCTTTTGTGCTTTGTCTTGCTATAGTCGGCGTAGGCTCAGTTCAGGGGTATAAAATTTATAAGGATAACAAGGATAAGTCAGAACTTGACGAATTTAATGCTGATAAAGACAGCGATTCCGATTATTCTGATATTCCCATTTCAAACAATGGAACAAATGACGACGATGATTATCCAAGCATAATCCAGCTTGCTGCAAGAACAGACGCTAAAGCTCTTCCTGATATTGTCGACGATATTATGCCGTCGGTCGTTGGAGTTTCTTCCAATTTTGAGTTTACTCAGTCTTACGGATTTTTCGGATGGGATTCCGGTCCTCAGGAAAGACAAATGCTCGGAACAGGAACCGGCTTTATTATTTCTGATGACGGATATATTGTCACAAATGCCCATGTAATATATGATGAGAGCGAATATAATGCCGGTGAAGCGGTAAGCGTTTCGATCATGTTCAGCGATGAAACTCAGCATGATGCCAAAATAATCGCTTATGATACCGAAACGGATATTGCCGTTCTGAAAGTTGATGAAACAGGCCTTAAACCTGCCGTTCTCGGAAACAGCGATGATCTCAGAGTCGGCGAACTTGTTATCGCAGTCGGCAATCCGCTTGGACTCGATCTTTTCGGTTCTGTAACACATGGTATCGTTTCCGCACTGAACAGAAAAATTGATATAAATGAAAAAAGCATGACTCTTATCCAGACCGATGCTCCTATAAATTCCGGTAATTCCGGCGGACCTCTTCTTAATAGCTGCGGTCAGGTAATAGGAATAAATTCCGCTAAAATTTCATCTAATTATTCAAGCGGAAGCGCAAGCGTTGAAGGACTTGGATTTGCTATCCCGATAACCGAAGCCAAAGCCATTATAGACGATCTCATTAACTATAATTACGTTAAGGGCAGACCGCAAATGGGAATTACTACAAGTGATATTACAGAAGCGTATTCAAGATATCTGAATCTTCCTATGGGCGTTTATGTAGTCACTGTTGAACCCGGAAGCGCTGCTGAAGCAGCAGGTCTCAGAAAGGGTGACGTTATTATTGATGTTGAGGGCGAACCGGTTACAACAGCTGATGAGCTTAATCAGATAAAAAGCCAGTATAAAGCCGGAGATACGATAACACTGACTGTAAATCGAAATGATATGGATGTTAAGATCACTTTGACTCTGGAAGAAGCTAATGCTGAAAAAACAAATATATCCGATAAGGATAAAGACAAAGATAATTAAAAAAATCTTCTATTCTCCTTTTAACATATCTGTTTTCTAAACTATAAACAGATATGAAAAGGTCTGCTGTATTTTCCATGTAGCAGACCTTTTTTGTATTATCACATCAATTTGATCGGTATAGCTTTTCTCAGCTCAAACGAATAAAGAAACGCTTCTTTAACTCTTTTTTTAGCAGTAAGCTCAATAGCGGATTTATAAAGTCTTAACTGAACATTGTATCTTTCTGCAAGCCTTTCCGCAGAAACTCCGTGATCTGATTTGTAATCGACAATAACGATTCCGTCCTCCTCTTCAAACATAAGATCAACGATTCCTTTTATCATTCCATCCGATTTCTTTAAAAGTTCCATAAGCTCATTTTCAATTTCAAGCTGAGCTACAGCGACCATAAACTTTTTTTCACGCCAGACATTTTTGGCAGATATCATCCTTAAATATAATTCACTGTCAAAAAATGCAGCAACGTTCTTTATGTTAATAGAATCTGCCTGAGCCTGATTTATATACCCCATTTCCGTCATATGAACAATCTCATATTCAGGATTTTCTTTCGCATTGTCAAAATCGCAGTACTGAAAAAATGTATGTATAGCCGTGCCACGCTCTGCTCCGGTAAGACGGGAAGCGGATGTGAGGAATTTCGGACGTTTCAGTCTGAAATCAAATTGCTCTTCCTTTTCATTTTCAAATTTTTTAGTAATCTGTGTAACACTAAGCTTGGCAGGCAGCTCTGAAAGAGAAGAATCATAATCCGAATGAATCATTTCATTTATATCCCTGCATATTTTCGGATCAGATTCAGCTTCTGCCTCGATCAGTTCACTTTCTTCAATAAAGGTATCTTTGACTTCATTAAATTCAAACTCAAAAATTGATTCATGATTCTCTGAAATTGCAGAAACTTCTTTACTGCTGCAAATCTCAAGACTCTCGGCAACTTCAGCAAAGCCGTCAGCTTTTATCAATGAAAGCCATATCCAATCCGCAAAACATTCAGCTTCTTTAACTGCATCGCTTATATCTCCATGACATAAAAAACATTGTTCCAGATTTGATTTTATTGATTTCCGGTTCTTTTCGCCGAATTTAAGATTAATAAAAAGTTTCTGCTTGGCTCGTGTCATAGCAACATACATGAGACGCATTTCTTCGCTTTTAGTATTATTTTTCTCCTCTTCGCTGAGCATAGTCTGCTGAAAGGTTTTATATTTTCTCAAAAGCTTAGGATCGTATAATCTGTAACCTATCCGTCCGTCATCTGAACACATTACGGATTTTGAATCGTACATAAACTCATGCGAAGTTTCAGCAATAAATACAAATGGATATTCCAATCCCTTTGAACCATGATGAGTTTGTATTGAAACATAATCGCCCGATGCTGCTGAAGTCTTTCCCTGAGAAAAATCACCGTTTTCCATTACACGATCAATGTGTCTTAAAAATCCTCCAAGACCGCCCAGACCTTCGGCAGCAGCCGAATTTTCATAATTCTGAGCATATTGTATAAGCAAACGCAGATTGGCTCTTTTTTTCTCGCCGTCACTGTAAAGCTGCATAACAGAAATAAAGTCCGTTGTATCGTAAATTGCACCGATAAGTTCTCCTATGGTCATCGTAACGGAATTAAGGCGGAATGAATCCACAGCACTGAGAAAATCCTTGCAGCGTTCAATGAAAAACATATCGCAGAGTTCGCAGTATTCTCCCTGTGCAATTTCAAGGAGAACGGAATATATAGGTCGGGAATTATCCAGCGATTTTATGAAAGCTATTTCCTGAATGCTGAACATATACATCGGCGAGGTCATAACAGCCATCATAGAAATATCAAGCAGAGGATTGTTTATTATTCTCAGAAGATCTATCAAAAGTGCAATCTCACGTGATTTAAGATATCCCTTTTCCCCGCTTCCCTTCGCCGGGATTCCTCTCTTGTTAAGCTCTTCGGCATAAACGTTTATATAATCGTTCGCTCTTACAAGAATGCAGAAATCAGATGGTCGGCAGGGGCGTTTTTTTCCTCCGGCAGTTATGACCGGTACAGCACTTTTTATCATTTCAGCAATTTTTACGGCAGTGCAAACGGCTTCCGGATTTTTCTTCTGAAAAATATTTTGCTGTAAAGTTTTCTTTTCATTTTCGGAAGAATCATCAGAAATTTCATCCAAATCAGTATTTATAAAAGAAATATGAGTACGGCATTCATTGTTATAAGGCTCATAATCCTTTGCGCCGAAGTAGAGCATTTCATTTTCATTATAATCAATATCTCCGCACTGCTCCGTCATTATCTGACTAAATATAAAATTTACGGAATCTATCACCATTTTCGAGCTTCGGAAATTTCTGTTAAGGAAAATCGCTTTATTCGGACAGGAGCTTTCTTCACTGTACGGTTCGGAACTTTTAAGAGTCGATATAAAATTTCTCGGATTTGCAAGTCTGAAACGGTAAATCGACTGCTTTACATCACCTACAAGAAAAGCGTTATCGCCGTACATCGGCTCTCCATTCGAATCATGCTTATAATTTTTTGAAATAAGCTTGAAAATCAGATCCTGTTTATTATTGGAATCCTGATATTCGTCAATCATGATAATATCGTAATATTCAGCAGTTCTTACCGCCGTTTCAGATTGAATTATTCTTCCGCTTTCATCTGTTTCAGCAAGAATCTCCAGAGCAAGCCGTTCGCCGTCATCAAAGCTTATAGCGTTTTTCTCACATTTCCTGCTCCAGATAATTTCCTGATATTTTTTCAGAATCTCTATAAGAACGGATGTTACTTCTCTGGATTCTTCAAAATCTCCCTCAACATTTTTTAGTATCGATATCGATTCGCAAGCCGTTTTCTTCATTTTAGTTCTTTTCGCTTTATAAACATCACGAAGTTTAGCATTGCACGGAGTTTTTGCCGTTACTCTTGGCAAATCCGAAAAATTCAGCAGTCTTTCGTTTTCATCATCCGATGGAAAACGTCCGCTTTTGATAATTCCGAACAGCTCTGAAATTCTGTCACAATCATCCTCTGCAATTGCAAAAGACTTTTTCGCCTGAGCGTAACCCTCTATATCCGGGAATATATCTTTTATCATATCAAGACCTTCATCCGCAAGACAAAGGGCTTTTTCAAGCTTTTTCGCAACATATCCAATCAGGAAATCAAAATAAACAGAATCGCTTAATTTTTTACTATATTCGCTTTCAGCCTTTTCAAACCATTTTTCTCTTAGAGCAACTGAAGCAAGAAAATTATCCGCAAGCTGTATAACTTCAATAAGAGATCTCTCATTTTTGATACAGAACCGATCGTATAAGAAAGATATTTTTTCGTAGTCGTTTTCGCTGTAATAATCGAAAAGCTCCTCCATAGCCTGAGCTTTCAGTATCTTGGATTCAGATTCATCAAGAATTGCAAATCCGGAGGTTATTCCCTGATCGGTAATATTATCTCTTATCAGTTCAAAGCAAAATGAATTTATCGTCGAGATTTTCGCATTTTGAAGAAGAGTATGTTGTTTCAAAAGGTGTCTGTTAAACGGATCTTCATTTATCATTGCTCTTAAATTCATATCAAGACGTTTTTTCATCTCTGATGCAGCGTCGTTGGTGAACGTAACAACAACCATTCTGTCTGCTCTTATCCCCGAATCCGGATCGGAAATCAATTTTGCAAGACGTTCTGTTAAAACAGATGTTTTTCCGCTTCCGGCAGCGGCAGATACGATAACAGACGAACCTCTTGCATTTATAGCATTTTCCTGCTGCTGTGTCCATGCCATATTTATTCCTCCTCTCCTTCAGAAACATCAATTTTTCGGCTGAGAATTTCTTCCGCTTCAGCAACGCTTTCCATATCAGGAGTTCTAAATCTTTCCAGACGGGAATTATCACATATATTCACATATCCGCAGTATT